>JAITJA010000187.1 GCA_031279175.1 Odoribacteraceae bacterium | reverse complement strand
GATAAGTTTCTTCACTTCAACCATTTCTTCTGGGCCATTAACAATATAGGCGACAACGGTAATGGAACGTCTAACATGTTTTCCCCCGACGGGACCGTGAAGACTGCTGAACTGATCTCCATGAACACGGGCTATACGGGGTTCAATAGCACTAGCGCGTACCTTAATGTCCCGGGAGGTATTGTCAACATGAATCTCTCCAGTAGGGACTACCGTAGTTATATATCCAACATCGTGGGCTGGTTGAATCAGAACGTGGAGGAACTGTACGGCGAGCCCGCCAACTTCATGATTCTACTTGGGGACTACTACCCGGAAGACAATCGTCGCAATCAATTGCTCCAGGCAATACTGGGTGTCGACTGTTACTATCGCCCGTCCGCTAACTCCACGCCGAGGGTACCGCCAGCGGAGCCACCTGCCGAGGGAACGGCAGCCCGGAAGGTATGGGACTATATCCTCGGCGACAAAGGCCCCTTCGGGACTGTTAACCCGGGCAACATCTCCATTCTAACTGGCAGCGATATTTATATCGGGGCGTTAAACAGCAATATGCCCTCCACGATGGTACCACTGTTACTTCATCCCACTGGATCCGCCGAGATCGCTATCGACCCGGAACACCGCTTACTATTCATCGGCAACGTCGAAGACTTCGGGACTGAAAACAACCGCAATGTTGGCACCGAAGTAACCGAAGACGAGCGCAGGTTCATGAAAAACATCATTGCTTTCGTCATCAACGCGGCCCAGTACGGCGAATACTTCCTATCGGAATTCAAATGAAAAAACCATGAAAACAACAATATCACGCATACACCATTCCCCTCTTGCTGCATGTCTAATGGTGACATTCCTTGCCATCCTGGCTTGCCAGCGGGAGCGGGAAACCGCGAGCGCGTCCGCGGCGGGGAGCTTCTCGCTCTGCTACCAGGTATCCGCGGCCACGCGCTCCTCGATCCCCTTACAAGAGGGCGAGGACCAGATCAACAGCCTCTACGTCCTCTTCTTCGAGGAATCCGGTGACGGCAGCGGGAAATTCCTCGGCTACTACCAGGTACCCACCCGCGACAGCGACGGGAACCTCCTCGACCCCCCGTTATCATCGAGAAACGAGGTACAGGTTTCCTTCCAGGAAATCACGGTCATTGCCGACCAGGACATCCCCGCTAACAACTTCAATCCCGACGGCGACTACACCCTGCTCGTCGTCGCCAACATCGACGCCTATATCGGGGAACTCGACGCCACCACGTGGCTCGCCGCGATGAAAGGGAAAACCGAAAGGCAAATCCTCAACGGCGCTTTCCTGCAGGTAACCGGGGCGACAGACGTCTCCGACGAAACCCGCACCATCCAGCCCACCAACCTGCCGATGAACGCCCGCGCCACGCGCGTCGCCCACCAGTCCACCGTCTCCGTCGAGCTGCGACGCTCCGTCTTCCGGGTCAGCATCATCAACGAGGCCGCGGAATACACCCTCGTCTCCGCCGCCATCTGGAACGCGTACCCGGAGACCCCCGCCTGGGAAGGAGTCATGAACCTCTTCGAACGCCCCTGCATCAAACGATTCTACGGGATCAAGGCCACCAACAACGAGATCCCGTCAGGGCTCTACGCCTTCGAAAACACCGTGACGGATAACGAGAAAAACGACGCCCGCACCACCTGCCTCGTCCTCGGGTTCGAGAAAAACGGGCAACTCTACTACTACCGCGCCGACCTCAACGTCATCCCGGACCTCGGGCAGCACCTGGAACGCAACGGCGCGTACCGACTGCGCGTCAAGAAAATCACCGGCGAAGGAGAGGCCTCCGAGATCGACGCCTACACCGCCAACAAGCTCCTCCTCGAGATCTCCGTCAACGAGTGGAACCTCGACGAGCAAGGCACGCTACTCTCCGACGGGCAAAACACCCTCGCCGTGCCGACCAACGACATCGTCTTCAGTCCAGCCGCCGAAACCCGCGCCTATTACATCTACACGCAGGGAACGGCCGAACTCGTGCTGGCAAAAATCGTCCTCCCCGTTGGCATCCATGCCTCCCTCGACGGGCACACCCTCACCATCTCCGTCGACGCCAGCAACGAGGCCCGGGAAGGATACGTCGAACTACAGTTCGCCGGGCTCAAGGCGCTCGTCAACATCCACCAGCGATCCGGCAGCGAGCACTTCCTCGAGCTCAGTCGTTACTCCGTGCCCGTCTTCCCCGGGAACGGCGTCTTCCAGCTAGAAGGAAACATCCGGGTCTCCAGTTCCGGGCCGTGGAGCGCGCGCATACACGGCGAGGGATTCACCTTCCAGTACCGCGCCAGCGGGATCATCTCCGACCTGCTATCGCACCGCCTCCCCGACGAAACATTCACCATCACCACCACCGGGACGAATCCAAACGACGCCACGCGACACGCCTTCGTCTCCGTGCAGCTCGACGAGGAACCGGAAATACACCAGGTGCTCATCATCTCGCAGGACAGGCCCGTGAACTTCAACATCACCCCGCCCATCTCGTCGTCAGAGAAAATCGCGTTTAACGCCGCCGGAACGCGCACACTCGGACGCGAACGCTATAAAGTAGACGTCGACGCGACTCTCGAGTGGAAAGCCGTCTCGAGCAACAACCACTTCACGGTGCATTACCACGACGAGAACGGGAACGAGCAAATCAACGCCACCTCCTGTACAGGACCAGGATACTTCTCCATCTCCGCCGCCACGAACACCACCGCCGCCACCCTCTCGGCCACTGTCGACATCTACCTGACCACGATCCCTGCCGCCAAGCAGACCATCGCGCTCTCGCAGGACGTCTTCACCCTCGAACTGGGCGCCGCGCAAGGAAGCCTGCCCGCCGCCGGGGGACAAAAGGAGGTCGCGGTAACGTTAACACCCGCCCTGCCCGCCGCCAAGTGGGTAGCGACAGTAACAACCTCGACGGCCGGGGCCAACCACCAGGCATACATCAACGCGCCCGGAACGCTCGAGGCCTCCGGCCTCCTGGCCACCCCCGTCACGGTGACATTCCCGAGACTATCCTTCGAGAACGCCCGCCTGACGCCATCGGTCACCCTCACCGTGAGCATCGAAGGCGTCGCCATCGCGCGCTCCCTCGTCTTCGCCCAAACCTCGTGGCCGTGGCGACCGCTGATCGTCCAGAGCACGGGCAGCTCCGGCTTCGGGAGCATGTCCAACAGCCCGGCTAACCCCAGGTACTTCGACGCCTTCAACGACGCCATCCGGACGGCCGCCTACTTCGGCCCATCCGGAACGGTGCCCACGCCCGGCGCCTTTAGCTTCATTACCGGATCGACGGTCTCGGCCTCCACGACCCTCTTCAACGCCAACGTCCTCCCGATAAACGCGAACGACAGGGCAGCTATCAAGGCGTGGATGGAAACGAGGGGCGATAACTTCCTCATGGCATGTTGTGACGACTACGATTCCGCCGTGAATCGCTGGGACTTGATCCGGCTCTTCTCGACCGACTTCAACACGGCCTCGCGTAGCGGCAACGTGAGGTCAGTCGCGCCGCGCCCGGAAGACGAGATCCGCGCCCGGCTCTGGGATTACATCTTCGTCAACGGGCCTTTCGGCTCGTCGAGTCTTTCTACTACATTTGGAACGGATAACATCGACCGGGCCCTGGTCTCGTATCCTTCCACGACGGTGCCGTTACTGGTCGAGCCCGACGGTTCGGCACAAGTGGCCCTGGATCCTGTCCTGCGTATCCTGTATATCGGCGACGTGGACATCTTCGGCACGGTCAGTAGCCGTAACCTCTTCCCCGAAAATTCGGACAAGTGGAGAATCATGAACAACGTGATAGCATTTATAGTAAACGCGTCGCAATATGGCGAAGCGTTCCTGTACCAGTTTCGCGGGGAATAACTCCCCCGCTTTCTTCATGTAAACGCGCGGCCGACCGGTATCCCCGGTCGGCTTTTCTTTCCCCCCCCGTTCGCCTCTCTACATGCCTTCGCGACGTCGTTTCGCGCCTGCGCGAAGCGTTCTCGTCAACTCGCGAGA
>JAITJA010000126.1 GCA_031279175.1 Odoribacteraceae bacterium | reverse complement strand
AGGGAGAGCCACTCTTCCAGCTCTCCACCCGGGCCATTGCCGATGGAGACTACTACGCCCGGACGAAAGCATCCCATGAAGCCGCGCGGCAAGCCTTCGAGCGAGCGGAAGCATTAATAAAAGACAACATCATCTCCAGGCAAGAATACGAGAAAGCCCGCCTGGAATACGAAACCTCCCGGCTTGCTTTTGATGCCATTGCCGGTCGTCAAACGGCCACCGGGATAAGCATCTCCTCCCCGTTAAAAGGATACCTTAAAAACATCCGGGTCAAGGCGGGAGAATACGTCTCGGCGGGACAACCCCTTGCCACTGTTGCTCAAGACCGGCGATTAGTACTTCGCGCCGAGGTCTCGCAAAAATACTACCCGGCACTCGCTCAGGTCACCACGGCCCATTTCCAGACCTCCTACGACGACCGAGTCTACACCCTCGCGGAATTAAACGGCCGTATCCTCTCTCGTGGGAAAAGCCCCGGTGAAAACTCCTTCTACATCCCTGTTTCCTTTGAATTTGACAACCGGGAGGGCATCGTTCCTGGCGCGTTCGCGGAAGTATTCTTGATCTCCGCCCCGATAGAAAACGCCCTCGTGGTCCCGCTCTCCGCCTTGACCAACGAAATGGGAAACTTCTACGTCTACGTCCAGGTTGACGAAGAAGAATACCGCAAGCAAGAAGTAGCGCTCGGCGCGGGTGACGGGAAAAAGGTACAAGTAACGCGCGGCCTACAGCCTGGTGATCGCGTGGTAACGCTTGGTGCTTACCAGGTAAAGATGGCCACCGGGCAATCCATCCCCCACGGTCATGCCCACTAACGAATCCATTTATCACAAACACTCAAGCGAACAAACATGCTAAACAAAATCATAAATTACTCGCTTCACAACCGCCTACTCATCCTTGTTGCCTCCGTGACGCTACTCTTCTGGGGCTTATACACGACACTCCGCGTGGAAGTAGACGTCTTCCCGGACCTAAACGCCCCCACGGTAGTCGTGATGACAGAAGCGCGTGGCATGGCTCCCGAGGAAGTCGAGCGCGTGGTCACCTTCCCGGTAGAAGCCGCGGTCAACGGGGCGGCAGGCGTGCGTCGTGTACGCTCCTCGTCCACCACGGGATTCTCCGTTGTCTGGGTAGAATTTGAATGGGGTACAGACATATACATCGCCCGGCAGATCGTCGGCGAAAAACTTGCTGTCGTGAGAGAATCGCTCCCATCGAATGCCGGAGACCCCACTTTAGGCCCCCAGTCCTCCATCCTGGGAGAAATCATGATCATCGGGTTAACAGCCGACACCACCTCCCTGCAAGAACTTCGCACCATTGCCGACTGGACGATCCGGCCGCGACTCCTCTCCACCGGTGGGGTAGCACAAGTCGCCGTGATCGGGGGAGAAATCAAGGAATACCAGATACAGCTTGACCCCGCACGGATGAAATACCACGACGTCTCCCTCGAAGAGGTACTGCCGGCGGTCGAAAACATGAACCAAAATGCCACCGGGGGAGTACATTACGAGTACGGGAACGAATACATCGTCCAGGGGCTCCTCTCCACGTCAAGCATCGAGGAGCTGGGAAAGGCGGTCGTCAAGCGTGTCGACAACGCCCCTATCCTCCTGGCCGACATCGCGGACATACGGGTAGGCAACCGATCGCCGCGTCTTGGACTGGCATCGGAAAAAACAAAACCGGCGGTACTCGTCACCGTCACCAAGCAGCCAAACACGAACACCATCGAGTTGACAGGAAAAATAGACGAGGCCCTGGGAGAACTGCAACAAACACTACCGGCCGATCTCCGCGTCAGCGCCGACATCTTCCGGCAAGCGCGGTTCATCGAAAGTTCCATCTCCAACGTCCGCGACGCGTTACTCGAGGGCGCGCTTTTCGTGGTCGTCATCCTCTTCATCTTCCTGATGAACGGCCGCGCTACTGTCATTTCCCTCGTGGCCATGCCCATTTCCCTACTCGCGGCGGTACTCGTGCTCCATGCCCTGGGCTTAACCATCAACACCATGAGCCTCGGGGGGCTTGCCATTGCCATAGGCTCGCTCGTTGACGACGCCATCGTCGACGTCGAGAACGTCTACAAGCGATTACGTGAAAACCGCTCCTTGCCGGAAGCCGCGCGGCACTCCGCTTTACGCGTCGTCTTCGATGCTTCAACGGAGGTACGGATGCCCATCCTCAACTCCACGCTCATCATCGTGGCTTGTTTCCTCCCCCTCTTCTTCCTTTCCGGGATGGAGGGGCGGATGCTCGTCCCGCTGGGCATTGCATTCATCGTGGCCCTCTTCGCCTCCACGGTTGTCGCGCTCACCCTCACGCCGGTCATGTGCAGTTACATGCTCGCGTCCCCCCGCGCCCTCAAACATGCCGACCGGGAGGCATTCCTACCACGCGTGCTGAAAAAGGGATACCAGAAAACGCTGGACGGGGCGCTACGTCACAAGGGGTGGGTACTCTCCATCACCGGCCTGCTGCTCGCGTCGGCGATTGTCCTGATGACCGGCCTGGGGCGTAGCTTCCTGCCTGCTTTCAACGAGGGATCGCTCACCATCAACTGCACCACCCTCCCCGGCATATCCCTCGAGGAGTCGGACAAGATGGGAAGGCTCGCCGAGCAGATCCTCCTCGAAATACCAGAGATACAAACCGTCGCCCGGAAAACAGGACGCGCCGAGTTAGACGAGCACGCCCTCGGGGTAAACGTCTCCGAGATAGAGGCGCCGTTCATCCTCTCCGGGAGATCCCGCGAAGCGTTCATGGCAGACGCGCGCCAGCGCCTCGCCGCCTTGAGCGGGATGAACGTCGAGATCGGCCAACCCATCTCTCACCGCATAGACGCCATGTTATCGGGAACCCGGGCCAACATCGCCATCAAACTCTTCGGAGAGGAGCTTGACAAGCTACACGCCACCGGAACCCGCATGAAAGAGGCCATTGAAGATGTCGAGGGCCTCGTCGACCTCAATCTCGAGCAGCAGGTCGAGCGCCCCCAGCTGCAACTATTCCCGCGCCGTGAGCTACTCGCGAAGTACGGCATTTCCCTCCCTGCCTTCTCTGCCTTCGTCCAGACTGCCCTCTCGGGACGCGTCGTCTCGCGTGTTTATGAAGGAGGAAAAAGTTTCGACCTCGTCCTGAAGGCGGGAGACGACAGCCACGCCTCCATCGAAACCATCGGGGAACTCATGATAGACACCCCTGACGGGAAGATCCCCCTGCATCACGTCGCCGAAATACGTCCCGCCGCCGGGCCAAACACCATCAGTCGTGAAAATGTCCAGCGAAAAATCGTGCTCTCAGCCAACGTCGCCGGCAGGGACCTCGGGAGTGTTGTCCGGGACATCCGCGCCGCCATCGACGAAAAAGTACTCCTCCCGGAGGGCTATCGCGTGGAATACGGCGGGCAATTCGAAAGTGAAAGGGCCGCCTCGCGTATCCTGTACCTCGCCTCGCTGGTCTCCATCGTCCTCGTCTTCCTCCTACTTTACAACCAGTTCCGGGACGCCACCCTCGCGTGGATCATCATGCTCAACCTTCCCCTTGCCATCATCGGGGGGATTGCCAGCATCCGTTTCACCTCGGGCATCATCAGCATCCCCGCCATCATCGGCTTCATCTCCCTCTTCGGGATTGCCACGCGCAACGGCATATTACTCGTCGCGCGTTACCGGCACCTCCAGGACGAGGGGCTATCCCCCCGGGAAAGCGTCGCGCGCGGCTCGCTGGACCGCCTCAACCCCATCCTGATGACGGCCTTGTGCTCGGCGCTCGCCCTCGTACCGCTCGCCCTCCGTGGTGACCTCCCCGGGAACGAAATTCAAAGTCCCATGGCGAAAGTCATCCTCGGCGGACTATTAAGCGCCACCTTGCTTAACGGCTACGTCGTACCCGTCGCATACCTGATCTTCAGCAAAAAAACAAACCGGGAAATAGAATAAATCATGAAAAATTATCGCATCATCGTCCTCGCCATGCTCTCGTTAATCTCCACCGGCGCGCGCGCCCAGGAGGAAATCGGGGAGGTATTAAAAAGCGTGGAACAAAATAACAAAACCATCGCCGCCAGCCGGGAACTATTGCAGGCGGAACATGCCGAGGCCCGCACCGGGAACTACCTCGCCAATCCTTCCGTCGACCTCGAGAAATCGTGGGCAAAAAAACGCGACGCGGGTTACGAGCTAACCATCAAGCAATCCATCGACTTCCCGGTAGCCTATGGACAACGGGGAGAGTTATCGCGTCTCCGCCAAAATACCGCCGCCTACCGCCACGAGGCCAACCGGCAGCAGGTGCTACTCGAGGCAAAAAGGACTTGCATCGAGATCATTTACCTGGGAGCATTGCAAAAACTGCTCGACGAACGCCTCCAAAACGCCGGGCGACTGGCCAACGCCTACCAGAAAAAGTTCGAACAGGGAAGCGCGAATCAACTGGAACTGAATAAAATCCTGCTCGAGTCTCTCGACGCCCGCGAACAAGCGCGAGCGAATCAATCAGCGCTCGACGTCGCCCGCGACCGGCTGCAAGCGTTAAACGGCGGGCTACCCGTCGCCTTCGAACGGGAACTCTTCCCCGGGGAGCAGCCCATCCCTTCCCTCGAGCAGCTGCAAGCGCTCTACCTCGCCGCCGATCCCCGCGTGGGAGAGCTTACCGGACAGGAACAGATCGCCTTGCAAGAGGTAAAGCTCAACCGCGCGCTATCACTCCCGCGCTTCGACGTCGGATACAAGCGCGTCGGCGGTGGCGACTCCCCCTCCTCCAACGGCATCGTCGTCGGCCTCTCGATCCCCCTTTTCGAGAACAAAAACAAGGTGAAATCGGCACAAGCGCGGGCCTCCCTTGCCGCCGCCGTCAGCGAGGAGGCACGCCTGGAGCTTACCGCGTCATTGAAACAGCTCCGCGACCGCCTGCTCTCCCTCGACGCGGCCAGGAGGGAATACCTCGCCGTCCTCCCCGATCTCCGAGGCATAGAGCTTCTCGACAAGGCACTTGACGCCGGACAGATCTCCGTCATCGACTATTTTGTCGAGCGGGCGACCCTCCGCGAGGGGAGGCGAAGACAACTGGAAATCGAAAGGGAATACCACGATCTTTTCGCGCGGCTCACCCGCGTCGACGCGAGCAATATCCAGTAAAACGAGGGAAAACCGGCCCCGGGCCGCGTCGACGGGGGAAGGTTCGTCCAGCCCCCCGTCGCCCTCGCGCGCGCCATGCAACAGCCTGGCAGGGAGCGGTCTCCATCCCTCCCTCCCGGCTCGCTTGCCCCTCGAGCGAGGTCGCGCGTCCGGCGAAACGACCGTCCGGGCATCGTCCGGCTCGCCTTCCTCTCCTCCCCCCGGCCCCCCTTTTACCGTCAAACGCTTGCCGCGGGCAACGACCTGGAAACGAGCGTCAAGAAACCCCCTTCCCGCCGTCCAGTGAACTATTTTTCGTGATTAACCCCGTTATCTCGAGGGCAGGCAACCCCTCCCGGGTGATGAACCGCGCCGCCGCGCCCCTCCATTTTCTCGCCGCTGGTCTTGTTATCACGGCACGATGGCCATCAGGATCGGGCCGAAGGGGCCTTGTTCCCCGCGCGTGTTCGACCAGCACAAGGAGTAGCAGAAAGCCTTCCCCCGTTCATCGTCCGTGAAAGTCAGCACGAACGGGGAATTGGTATCGAGCTTCACGTGCGGCAAATCCTTGATGCTTGTCGCGGGCGAGTCGCGTACCCCCCAGCACATCATGGCGGCCTGTTGCCCCGCGGGCTTCCCTTTTTTCACGCCCACGGACTTCTGTATCTCGCTGCCGAAGTGGATTCTAAGCACGCGTATCTCGGAGCCGTCGGCTCTTGACGCGGGATGTGTACCGGCCACGGGCGCCGGGCTCTTGGGCCCCGAGAAACGCGTCGGCATGTTCATCCGGAAAAGATCCTCGTTCGTGACGAGCGGGCTACTCTTCAAGAAACCGGTATAGAGTTGCCGGTAAAGCACCTTTAACTCCTTCTCTTCCTGGTACAAGTCGTATGTCGCGGTTCGCGTGCGCGTGGCCTCGTCGTACCAGTTGTTGAACGCCGAGAGGTAGCTTGAAACTTTCGGCGAGAATATCTTTTTGACCCATGCTTCTTGTTCGCTCCCGGTTTTAAATCCCATCCTCGTCATGTTTTCCTGCACGAGTAGATACGTCGTGCTTTGTTTGATCTGCTGGTTGAATTCCAGGTGATTGTTTTTTACCCAATCCGCTCGCGTTGCCATAACTCGTTTATTTTAAATGACTACTATGTTTCCAGTTCCCACGTGAAACGTCGTTTATTTGATCGCGAAGATATAAACTTTTCGCTCAAATACAAATTATTTGAACTCAAATATTTTTTATTTGAACTCAAATACTTTTTATTTGAGCTCAAATATTTTTTATTTGAACTCAAATACTTTTTATTTGAGCTCAAATATTTATTATTTGAACTCAAATACTTTTTATTTGAGCTCAAACATTTATTATTTGAGTTCAAATACTTTTTATTTGAGCTCAAATACTTTTTATTTGAACGCAAACATTTATTATTTGAACTCAAATACTTTTTATTTGAGTTCAAACATTTATTATTTGAGTTCAAATACTTTTTATTTGAGTTCAAATATTCGTTGGAAGCGCGCGAACGAGAGAGCGTATTTCTCGTTACTTTTGAGGCATGTTACAAGTACGATTCACACGACTCCCCTCGGGAGGAAAAATTGAACGAACAGGAGAAACGCTCGCGCGATCCCTGCCGGGTAATCGTCTGGAAATGACCGGTCGCGCGAACCATGAAGTCGCTCTACGTCACCTGGCCGGGGAAGCGCTTGTACGGCGATTCCTCCGCGAACAAGGCCTCGGCGATCACCATGAAATACAAAAAGGAGAAAAAGGGAAGCCCTTCATCGCGGGCATAAACGTGCACTTTAACGTCTCGCATTCAGGAGATCACGTTGTCGCCGCCTTCTCGGATCGTCGAGTGGGGATCGATATCGAACGACGCGGGAGGGTGCGCCTGGAAATCGCGGCCCGTTTTTTTCACCCCGGGGAGGTCGCCGCGCTGCTCGCCACGCGCGAGGAAGAGCGGGCGAGCGCGCTCGCGGATTACTGGGCGATCAAGGAAAGTTTCCTGAAATACCTCGGCACGGGGCTGACGCGTCCACTTTCCACGTTCCGCGTGAAAATGGAGAAGACGGACATTCTCCTGTATGACAGGGAAGTCCGTCTCTCGCTTCACGTTCAATGTTGTCCTGTTTCCGCGTTTCACGCTTGCTTCGCGTGCGGCGAGACGAGCGCCCCGCCGGTTATCGCGGAAATCGGCTGGGATGATCTTTATAACAAGGAATTCCGGTAAAGATACTCGGCGATTTGCACGGCATTCGTGGCCGCTCCCTTGCGCAAGTTGTCTGCCACGACCCATAGGTTCAGCGCGTTGTCGCGAGAAAAATCGCGACGCACGCGTCCCACGAAGACCTCGTCGCGATCGTTGGCCGTGATCGGCATCGGGTAGAGCGCCCTCCCGGGATCGTCTTGCAGGATGACCCCTTCCGCCTCGCGGAGTATCGCGCGGACCTCCTCGAGATCAAAATCCATCTCGAATTCAATATTTATGCTCTCGGAATGTCCCCCGACGACGGGTATTCGCGCTGCCGTCGCGGAGACCCGGATGGAGTCATCCAGGATTTTGCGCGTCTCGTTGACGAGCTTCATTTCCTCTTTCGTGTATCCATTGTCGAGGAACGAATCGCACTGTGGCAGGCAGTTACGGTCTATCGGGTAAGGATAAACCCGTTCCGCGACCTCCCCGTTTCGTTCTGCCTCCATCTGTCGCACGGCCCTGACGCCCGTCCCGGTGATCGATTGGTAGGTGGATACCACTATCCGCTTGACGCGGAACCGTCTATGTAACGGGGCTATCGCCACGAGCATCTGTATCGTGGAACAATTCGGGTTCGCGATGATTTTATCTTCTTTCGTCAGCACGCACGCGTTTATCTCCGGGATTACCAGCTTCTTGGAGGGGTCCGCGCGCCAGGCGGAAGAGTTATCAACGACCGTCACGCCAGCCCCGGCGAAGCGAGGCGCCCACGCGAGGGAGACGCTCGCGCCAGCAGAAAAGAGGGCCGCGCGCGGACGGGCGTCCACGGCTTCTTCAAGACTGATCACCTTGTAAGCCTTTCCTTTAAATATAACTTCCTTGCCCAACGATCGCTCGCTGGCTACCGGGAAAAACTCCGCGACGGGGAAATCCCGCTCTTCTAATACTTGCAACATTTTGCGTCCAACGAGGCCTGTCGCCCCGACTACTGCTACTTTCATGATACTTACCGTTTTTTGTTTATTGCCGCGAAAGTAACCATTTCCATCGCGCGGGGAAAATGTCGCGAAAAAAAAACAGGCAAGGGGAATTGTTTACTTGGTCGAATCTCTACCTTCGCGCT
This sequence comes from Odoribacteraceae bacterium, assembly GCA_031279175.1. Lineage (GTDB taxonomy): Bacteria > Bacteroidota > Bacteroidia > Bacteroidales > Marinifilaceae > JAIRKS01. The sequence goes on along the minus strand of JAITJA010000126.1, from coordinate 5,290 downwards.
GCTTTATAACATAAAATCATCCACTAAACGTAAAACATTATTATGAAGAACGACACAAGAGTGATCGAAAGGAAAGAGGTCGTCATCCGCTTTTCCGGGGATTCCGGGGACGGGATGCAACTTACTGGACAGCAATTTTCAGACGCGGCCGCGCTCTTCGGTAACGAGGTCTCTACCTTCCCGGATTACCCGGCAGAAATCCGCGCGCCACAAGGCACGGTCGGGGGCGTCTCCGGTTTTCAAGTGCATTTCGGGGATAATCCCGTGAAAACGCCAGGGGATTTCGCCGACGTGCTGGTAGCCATGAATCCCGCCGCGCTGAAGGCGAACCTGAGATGGATCAAAAAGGGCGCGACGATTATCGTGAACCAGGACGCCTTTCACCCGAAGAATTTCGAGAAGGCAGGCTACGCGGGAAATCCGCTCGAGGACGCGAAGATGCAGGATTATAATCTCGTCGCCGTGCCCATCACGACGCTGACCGGGGAGGCCCTGAAGGATTCCGGGCTGGACCAGAAGACGATCGTGAAATGCAAAAATATGTTCGCGCTCGGGATGACGCTCTGGATGTTCGATAGGACGCTCGAGCATACCGAAACCCTACTTAACCAGAAGTTTGGAAAGAAGCTTGACCTCGCCGCGGCAAACCGGAAGGTCTTGCAAGCAGGATATAATTACGCCAGCAATGTCCACGCGTTGGCCGTGCACTTCGGGGTGAAGCACGCGACGATCGAGAAAGGCAAGTATCGCACGATCACGGGAAATAAGGCGACCGCGTGGGGCCTTATCGCCGCGGCTGAAAAGGCCGGGCTGCCGCTTTTCTGCGGGTCGTACCCGATCACGCCAGCAACGGATATCTTGCAGGAGCTCGCGATACACAGGGAGCTCGGCGTGAAGACGTACCAGGCCGAGGACGAGATCGCCGGGATATGTACCGCCATCGGGGCAAGCTACGCCGGGAGTCTCGCCGTCACCACGACCTCCGGCCCCGGCCTCGCGCTGAAAAGTGAAGCCGCCGGTCTCGCCGTGATGGCCGAATTGCCGCTCGTTATCGTCGACGTGCAACGGGGCGGACCCTCTACCGGCTTGCCTACCAAGACCGAACAGTCCGACCTGATGCAAGCCCTCTACGGGCGAAACGGGGAGTCGCCAATGCCCGTCATCGCCGCGGGAACTCCAGGCGATTGCTTCTACGCCGCCTTCCAGGCCGCGAAAATCGCTATCGAGCACATGACGCCCGTGATCTTGCTCACGGATGGCTTCCTCGGGAATGGCGCGCAGTCGTGGAAAATCCCGGAGATGAAGGACCTGCCAACGATTACACCGCGCGTGGCCCGGGCCGGGGATGACTATAAACCGTACGCACGCGACCCCGAGACGCTCGCGCGTACATGGGCGCTGCCCGGGACAAAAGGACTCGAACACCGCATCGGCGGACTCGAGAAGGTGAATGTCACCGGGGAAATTAGTTACGTGCCCGAGAATCACCAGGTCATGACAGATCTCCGGCAAGAGAAGATCGCGCGCGTCGCGCGGCATGTCCCGCAGCAACGCGTCTTCGGGGATCCCTCCGGGAAGTTGCTGCTCGTCGGGTGGGGAGGTACCCACGGGCATCTTTATACCGCCGTCGAGGAGGCGCGGGCCGAAGGTTACCCCGTAAGCCTCGCTCATTTCGCGAATATCAACCCACTGCCGGTTAATACCAGGGAAATCCTCGGGCAGTTTGACGTTATCCTCGTCTGCGAGCTTAACCTCGGGCAGTTCGCGCAGTATCTCCGGGGTGTCTTTCCCGGTTTCCACTACGAGCAGTATAATAAGGTGGCCGGACTGCCATTTACCGTCACCGAGCTGAAAGAAAAGATTATCGAGATTCTAAAAAAATAAGAGATGAACGACAATAGTTATACCCCGAAAGATTTTAAAAGCGATCAGGAAGTGCGCTGGTGCCCGGGATGCGGCGACCACGGGATTATTAATTCCCTCCAGAAGGCCATGGCCGAACTCGGGTATCCCCGGGAGTCCTGGGCCGTGATTTCTGGTATCGGGTGCTCGTCGCGACTACCCTATTACATGAATTGCTATGGCTTTCACACGATTCATGGACGAGCCGCCGCGATCGCCGCGGGCGCCAAGAGCGCTAATCCCTCCCTGAATATTCTCCAGATCTCCGGCGACGGCGACGCGCTCGCCATCGGGGGAAATCATTTTATACACGCGATCCGGAGGAATATCGATATCACGATGCTGGTCTTTAATAACGAGATATACGGCCTCACCAAGGGACAGTATTCGCCTACTACCAAGCTCGGTACGAAAACAAAGACCTCCCCGTACGGCACGATCGAGATGCCGTTTAACCCCGGGGAGCTGGTCATCGGGGCACAAGGGAAGTTTTTCGCGCGCTCTATCGATACAAGCATCAATCTCTCCGCGGAGGTCATCAAGGAGGCGGCGCGACACCCCGGAACTTCTGTCGTCGAGATACTTCAGAATTGTGTCATTTTCGCCGACGGCGTGCATGCCGCCATTACCGATAAGGAGTACAAGGATGATCGACAGCTTGTCCTCCACCACGGGCAACGCATGCTTTTCGGGAAGAATAAGGAGAAAGGGCTCGTCGTCGACCGGAACGGAATGTTGCGCGTTGTCGAAATCGGCAAGGAGGGCGTCACGATTAATGATATTCTTGTCCACGACGCTCACTCGGAGAATCCATCCATGCACTGGATGCTTGTCCACATGAAAGCTCCCGATTTCCCCGTGGCGCTCGGTGTCATCCGCGATGTCGAGGGACATACCTATAATGACGCGCTCGAGGCACAAATCACGGCCGTTAAAGCCACTTCTCCTATCCGTTCCGTCGATGATCTCCTGAATAGTGGAGAAACCTGGGAGGTAAAGTAACCCGCGCTCACTGGAGGTGTATTAACGACCTGCTCCCACGACGAAGGGCAACATTTCGTCCACCTGTTCCCCGGGCTACAAGGGGAGGAAACGAAAACCGGGGAGTAATGCCGCCCGGCAGGCTCCCCGGTAGTCTCCCCGGAACGGGTAAAGTACGAATAAAATCTCTTTTTACTGTCGTCAGGAAAAAAAATCGCGCCGGGCGATGCTGCTGCTGGAATTGTCCGGTAGCACGAGGATTTTCCCCGGGCAATGGCGTCGCCACGGGATGATCTCGTGGGCAGGTGGTGAAGCGATGACGCCCGGGTCTTGTAATTCAGCGTTAGCGGGTCTTTTCTTTTCACCGTTTCGTTGTATCTATTCACGAGAGTGTTCATGGATGCATGACTTACGTTCAACGATATTGTTACTAAATGTTTGATCCGAGAAAAGCGAAAGCCCCAAATTGTGCGCCGTGAGGCCATTACTATCTTTTCTCCTGACCGCGTGTTCTTGTTTCATAATCATTGTAATATGAGCCTCCCGGAAGAATAAATGTACGCGAGCAAAGGATGTAACCCCTTAAACTATTGCCTGCAATGGTGAGGGCGTTACAAAACTCACCGGGTAATCGACGAACAGGCGTGATTTTCCTTCTCAGAATTTATTATCTTGCGGTCGCAAACGATCGACTTAATGGTACTGATACCCAGATGAGTTGTGATTTGCTTTCAGGATTTATTGTCTCACGGCCGCAAACGAAAGTAACTGGCGAGACTGACAGGCAGGGAATGATCGCTCTTTCGCGAGAAAGGATCGATCATGTCCCTGGATGCCTGAACAAGATACGACGAGGAAGGGAGATGTCCCTCAAGGCTAACCGGGGCAAGGCTAATAACGAACGAGATAAAGGAATATCGCGGGATTGTGCCCGCTATAGGGAAAGTTAATTCACGATTTTGCTCAAGTGATTACTCGGGAAATAGACATTCCAGTTCTTGTGCGAACTCCTTATCAATAACGGCCGCAAGCTTTTGTCCGAAGTGAATTCGGCAAAGAGAAGAAACATGCGAGTGTGATGATCGTCAGTGACGTGTTCTAAAAAAACTTCCTCTTCCCGATGATCTCGTCGATATTTGTATCATCGGTAGCGAAGTCGAGAAACGTCTTGCTTCGCAGTTGTAAGTTCGAGTAGTCCATGATTGTAACTTTTCGCGAATGTAATTGTTTTGTTGTCCCGGGAAAGATGCCTTGCTCGACGTGAGGGTGTGCGGGAAATTAATGAACATGCCAAAGTTTATCTTTCGGGAAGATCGCTACTCCGGAAGAGAGAGACAAGTACCAGGACAAGGTTCTCGATCTTCTCGAGAGGATACACGTGGCGATGAACGGCCTTTCCGGAAAGAGATTCGACTGCTTCATGCTGGTGGAATCCGTGACCAATCATAACCGTGAACAGGTCGACATGACGAGGAGTGTTTTGTCACGAGGGATCACGGATATTTTGGCACTTACTATATCGGCAGGGGTCACGGGTGTGACATCGGTGCCCAAAAGAAGATAATAAAGACCCTTGCGTCTACCATTGAGAGATATTGCCAGGGAAGAGATTTGTACCCCACTAGTTTTTTCGAGGATTGTGTAAAAAACGCCGGGATCTCATCACGACATCCCGGCGGAACGAAAAGAAACAGGTTCAATTATCAGCTAGAATCCATGTGTGCCGCTAGCCCTCTTGCTGTCAAAAGCTTGTATATTAACTCGAGAATCCCGTCGTGATGATAGACAACGATTCTCTTCCTTGCCGCCTTCATCTACCTGGCCTCGATGCGTGCGAAACGCCCGCGAGGCAATACGAGCATGTGTATACCGGCCCATTGCATAACTTCGAGGTTTGGCCAGAACCCGGTATCTGCGAGCGGGTGTTCGAGCCCCTTTCGGTACTTCCAGAAACCCTGTCCCCGTCCTCCCGAAGATCTCGGACAATCCACAGTTGTAAGGGATTGCTCCAGCTACTCGCAACATATATCCTTGCCATCGGTGCACGACTAAAGGTCTTCACTAAACATGTCCCAAAGTTCTTTTCTAGCACTCTACAGGTGCCACAAGAACAAGTACGTCACCGTGTGGGCAATGCTTGAGGTCGCGTATAACAATAGCCAATCACGCAAGAGATCACGATCGCTATGATCCTCGCACCGTTGTGATTTGCTTTCAGAATTTATTATCTTGCAGTCGCAAACAACTACCACGGGCAAATAGACCCGGGATTTTTTGTTGTGATTTGCTTTCAGAATTTATTATCTTGCAGTCGCAAACAACCGGAATCCGTTTTTATTGATATTGATTGTAGTTGTGATTTGCTTTCAGAATTTATTATCTTGCAGTCGCAAACAACAGACAAACT
>JAITJA010000105.1 GCA_031279175.1 Odoribacteraceae bacterium | reverse complement strand
ACCTCCTGGAGCTTGACTCGTATTACGACGAGGATAACAAGTTCAAGGTGACAATGTATTCCGGTGGCACGGAGCTTCCCGTGAATATCCAGTCGCCAGAGGACGAGGCGGGCGCGGCTGCCCTGTCCGCGATCCGCGCGGACGTGCAACTGCTGGTGGATCGCCTGACCAATAACCGGCAGTTCAACCAGCCTGACGACCGCTACCGGGATCTGATCGATATGACCTCGACCGTGGATTTCCTCCTGATCAACGAGATCGTCGGCAACCAGGAGCTGCAACACCCGAAGAGCACGTACATGTATAAGGAGGCAGGCGACGCGTGGTCGTTCGGCCCGCTCTGGGACTTCGACTGGGCGTTCGGCTACTCGGAAAGCGGGTTTGTCTATTTCACGGAGTACAAGACGACCCGGTTTCTCTTTAACGCGTCCACGAACTTTAGCAGCGACCCGCGGGCAGGGAATGTCTTTTTCTCGCTTTTCTTCCGCGACCCGGTGTTTCGCGCGGCTTACAAGGCGCGGTGGAACGAGATGAAACCTCACTTCGCGACTATCACCGACTTTATCGGGGAGATGGGCGAGAAACTCTCCCGGTCGGCCGCGCAGAACAAGACCCGGTGGAATAAGCATTATGCCTCGATTAATCACGCTACCGAGATCGCCCGCATGAAGACGTACATGACTACGCGTATCAATTACCTGGACGGCGTGATCAATGGCAACGGGTGGTGACGCCCCGACAAATAAATCCCAAGCACCGCGCCCCGGCAAGAGAGAAACATTACCTTCGCGAACAGTTTTTATCTTAAACAAAAATACCATGTACGGGAAATTTCAAGAATACCTGAAGTCCGAGATTCTCGCCACGCGCGAGGCCGGTTTGTACAAGAGTGAACGCGTCATCGCGTCGCCGCAAGGAGCAGAGATCACGCTCGACACGGGAGAGCGCGCGCTTAACTTCTGCTCGAATAATTACCTCGGGCTCTCCGCCCACCCCGCGGTCATCGAGGGGGCGCGGCGCGCGCTCGATAGTCGCGGTTACGGCATGTCCTCCGTGCGCTTTATCTGCGGCACGCAGGATATACACAAGCAACTGGAAGAGAAAATCTCTGCCTTCTTCGGCACGGAAGACGCGATCCTCTACGCCGCCTGCTTCGACGCTAACGGGGGAGTCTTTGAACCGCTCTTCGGCGCGGAGGACGCGATTATCTCCGATGAACTCAACCACGCCTCGATCATCGATGGCGTGCGCCTCTCTAAGGCCGCGCGTTACCGCTACAAGCACGCGAACATGAATGATCTCGAGGAGCAACTCAAGCTCTCGCGAGCACAACGCTTCCGCGTCATCGTCACCGATGGCGTGTTCTCGATGGATGGCGATATCGCCCGCGTGGACGAGATCTGCGCCCTCGCCGAGAAGTACGAGGCCCTCGTCATGGTCGATGATAGCCACGCCGCCGGGTTTATCGGGGCAACAGGACGAGGATCCGCCGAGCACCACGGCGTGATGGATCGCGTCGATATCTTTACCGGTACCCTCGGGAAAGCCCTCGGGGGCGCTCTCGGCGGCTTTACTACCGGGAAGAAAGAGATCATTGAACTGCTCCGCCAGCGGTCGCGCCCCTACCTCTTTTCTAACTCCCTCTCGCCGGCCATCTGCGGGGCCTCTATCGCCGTCTTCGACATGCTCTCGGCAAGTACCGAGCTGCGCGATCGCGTCATGGAGAATGCCGCGTACTTCCGCGCCGGGTTGTCCGCCGCCGGGTTCGACCTGAAACCGTCCGAGTCGGCTATCTGCGCGTTGATGCTCTACGACGCGGTGCTCTCCCAGCGCTTCGCCGCCGGGCTGCAGGAGGAACGCGTCTATGTCACCGGCTTCTATTATCCCGTCGTCCCGAAGGGACAAGCCCGCGTACGCGTGCAGCTCTCGGCCGCGCACACGAGAGAACAACTCGACCGCGCGCTGGCCGCCTTTATCAAGGTCGGGAAGAAGCTGGAAGTAATCTAAAAGGAATAATCTAACAAGAATCCCCTCGCGTCTCCCCCCGTTGCCGGTACAGGCAGCGGGGGGATAACGTGCATGTACCACACGCCGGGGCGCGCTTCGTGCATACCAACGCGGCAAAATCCAGAATGGCCCAGTTCAGCTCTTTGCAACGACGTACCTCGATGATGTCGTTTGCCAGCGCCTGTACCACCTTGTCGTGACGCACGTCCATGAACTCCCCCGCGTTAAAATATCGCTTGAGCACCCGGGACATGTTCACGTCGAGTAGCGGTTTCCGCTTGTGCAGCGCGAATAGCTCGAACGCGTTGATGACGTATAGCCCCCCGAACCCGGAATCGGCCAGCTCGTCGGACGTCTCCGGGATGCGCCCCCGCCGCCGCTTGATCTCTTGCCCGAGCTTGTAGAGCCGCCGCGCGCGATGCCGGTAGAGACCGAGCGGTCGCATGATCTCTTCTAATTCATCGATCGTCGCGCGGGAGAGGGATTTCCAGTCGGGATACTTGTCGAAGAAGCACGCGTAATACCGGGCGACTGTCTCGGCCCGCGTGCGTTGCAGGAGGATCTCCGAGAGGATCTGCTTGTACTTGGTGGTGGTGGGGTCGCGCCACGGGAAGTCGCGACCGTTCTCGTCGAACCATCTCAGCAATCCGCGCTGCAGGAACTGTATCATGACCTCTCTCATTTATCCCTCGTTTTACTCCCGGCAAATCTACGAAAATAACTTTACCCGGCAGGATATGCCGGTTGCCAACCGCAGCACGATAGCCTCGTTAAATAAAACAGTTAAAAGCAAGAAAGAACCCCGGGCACGCGTCGATTCGACGGTTGTCCCGTGGTGTCGCCACTACCCGGGCATGATGGACGAGATCATGTTGTTGACGCGTTGGTCGGCAACAGATCGCGCGCGTTCGAGATCGTCGAGATCACGCGCTTGGACTCGCGTTTCGAAATAGAACTTAATCTTGGGTTCGGTGCCGGAGGGGCGGGCGGAAACCTTGCTCCCGTCGGCGAGGAAAAACTGCAACACGTCACTTGCCGTGTCGAAAGGGATGGGGTAGCGTCTTCCCGAGAGCGGTTCGACCGCCTCGCGCGCCAGGAAATCCTTCCTGAGTACCACGTCGACGCCGTTCAGTTGTCGCGGTGGTTCGCGTCGCAGGCGCTCCATCATGCCAGCGATCTCCCGCGCGCCACTTGCCCCTTGCCGGGTAACCTGGACGAGCCGTTCGCGAGAGAAACCATACGCGACGTAGATCTCCTCGAGGAAAGCATATATAGAAGAGTTGTTCGCCTTGCACCACGCGGCGATCTCTGCCATCATGGAGGCCGACGCTATCCCGTCCTTGTCGCGGGTAAACGCGCCCGGCATGAAGCCGAACGACTCCTCGCCACCACCAATATACTTTTCGGGGCCGTGATGACGGATGGCGTCGGCGATCCACTTGAAGCCGGTATAAACGTCGTGGCAGGCGATCCCGTTTTTCTCGGCGATCACCTTGACCAGCTCGGTAGTGACGATCGTCTTGACGACATACTCGTCGCCGGAGAGCAGTCCCAGTCGCCGTTTCCCGCGGATAATATACTCGAGGAAGACGAGATAGGTCTGGTTGCCGTCGAGGAGCACCCACTCTCCCTGGTGATTCTTGACAGAGATCCCGATCCGGTCGCCGTCAGGGTCACACGCCATGACAAGGTCTGCATCCACCTCCCGCGCCACGTCGAGCGCCATTTTAAAGGCGGCGGGATCCTCCGGGTTTGCCAGCGCGACGGTGGGGAAATTCCCGTCCGGCTCGTCCTGTCCGGGCACGGGATAGACGGCGTGGAATCCCCATAGCCGGAGAGAGGCGGGGACGAGCTTGAAGGTCGTCCCGTGTAACGGCGAGAAGACGATCTTCAGGTCGCGCGCGGCCATCGGCATGTCCGGCGCGAGCCTGAGCTGCCTGACCTGCTCGAGATAACGGCGGTCGATTTCCTCCCCCAACGCGTGTATTCGTTCCGGGACGCGTTCGAAGCGGATGTCGGGCACTTTAATCTTCTTGACCTCGTTGATCACGTTCTCGTCGTGCGGCGGGACGAGCTGCGCGCCGTCGTCCCAGTATGCCTTGTAGCCGTTATACTCCTTCGGGTTATGGGAGGCGGTGATGATTACCCCGCCCTTGCACCCGAGCTCGCGGATGGCGAACGAGACCTCCGGCGTGGGGCGCAACGCGTCGAAGAGGTAGACATCAATCCCGTTGGCGGAGAATATCGCGGCGGCGGTCTCGGCGAAGAGCCTGGAGCCGTGCCGGCAGTCGTGCCCGATACATACCGCGCGCGGTTCGCCGGGGAATTGCTGGTTGATGTATCGCGCGAAGCCCTGCGTGGCGGCGCCCACGGTGTAGATGTTCATGCGGTTGCTTCCCGCTCCCATGATCCCCCGTAGCCCGCCGGTCCCGAACTCGAGATCTTTATAAAAGGCGTCCACGAGCGCCGTCGGGTCGTCGTCCTGCAACATTTGCCTCACGCTCTCCCGCGTCTCATTGTCGTACGCGTCATCGAGCCAATCCCTGGCCTTGCCCCTGGCAATCTCTATCAAGTCCATGTTCTCCATTTTGTATGTTTTTAAAAGTGTCGGCAAATATAGATGAAAATCGCGGGATTCGCGTGTCTGGCCTCTTCGGGGGATAATCCCTACCTTTGCCATCATTTTAAAAAGGAGAACGATGAATGTAGGAGGCAAAGAGATGGGAGAGCGGCCGGTAATCCTGGCGCCGATGGAGGAGGTGACGAACAAGCAATTTCGCGCGGCATGTAAATCCTTCGGGGCGGACTGGCTATACTCGGAATTCGTTTCGGCGGACGCGCTGGTACGTTCCGTTCGCAAGACGCTGGAGAAGCTGACGATCTCGGAGGAGGAACGGCCGGTGACAATCCAGATCTACGGGCGAGACGTTGACTCGATGGTCGAGGCGGCGCGGATCGTCGAGACGGTCTCCCCCGACTTCATCGACTTGAACTTCGGTTGTCCTGTCAAGCGCGTTGCCGCGAAGGGGGCCGGCGCGGGGATGCTGCGCGACATCCCGCTGATGGTCGAGATCGCGCGGCAGGTGGTGCGTGCCGTGCGCGTGCCGGTGACGGCCAAGACGCGGCTCGGGTGGGAGAGCGGGCAATTGCTCGTCGATGAGGTCGCCTGCCGCCTGCAAGACGTTGGTATCGCCGCCCTCGCCGTCCATGGACGATTCCGGTCACAGATGTACAAGGGGGAGGCGGACTGGGAGCCAATCGCCCGCCTCAAGCAAGACCCGCGCGTGCACGTGCCGATCATCGGTAACGGGGACATCGACTCGCCGGAGAAGGCCGCGGAGGCTTTCGAACGATACGGCGTGGACGCGATCATGATCGGGCGGGCCGCCATCGGAAGGCCGTGGATCTTCCGCCAGGTGAAGCATTACCTGGAACACGGGGAGCTGCTCCCGGATCCCCCCCTCGCCGAACAGGTCGACGTCATCGCCGGGCAGGTCGAGCGATCCTGTGAATGGCTCGGCGAGACGCGCGGGATATTGCACGCGCGGAGACACGTGGCCAGGGCCTTTAAAGGCATACCGGACTTCCGGGAGCTGCGCGTCGAACTGTTACAGGCCACCACGCTCGAGCGCCTGCACGAACTGTTCGAGCGAGTCAAGGAGAGAGACGCGAACTAAAGAGGCGAGTTCGCGAGCGTCCAAGTCCGTCACCGGGCGGCGCATCGCGGAATGACACGCGTGAATAATAGCCCGATACACCCCCTGTAATTCAACATTACAACATCACTTACCCCCCGGTTCTTGCTGCCTGTGCCGCGTTTCCCGGGCGGGTGGAGAGTGCCCGCTTTTTCCCGTTTTTATAAACATTTTCCTCCCCGTTTCCGGTCGTGAAAAAAAACGCGGAGAAATATTTATTTTACGCGCATGTGAATGGAAAAAGAGTTTATCTTCGCGGAAAACCAAAAACTAACGTATGGTCGACACTTTGATTTTTGAACAGATGCGCGAGAGCCACGAACGCGCGAAATTTCTCTCCGAGGTATTCGAGGCAAATTGCTCCCTGGTGAAACACGGGTTGGTGCTTTTCACGTGGGGCAATGTCAGCGGTATAGACCGGAAACGGGGACTTGTGGCGATCAAACCATCGGGCGTCCCGTATGACAGGATGACGGCGGAAGACATCGTGCTCCTGACACTGGAGGGAGAGGTCGTCGCCGGCAGACTAAAACCGTCATCGGACACGCCCACGCACCTGGCGCTGTACCGGGCCTTCCCGGGAATCGGGGGCGTCGTCCATACCCACTCGACGTATGCCACCGCGTGGGCGCAAGCCGGTTACGATATCCCAATCCTCGGGACTACCCACGCCGATTATTTCAGTCGCGATGTTCCATGCACCCGGAACATGAACGAAACGAAGATCAAGGGGGATTATGAAAAGGAGACCGGCAAGATGATCATCAACTGCTTCGAGGAGGAGGACTTAAACCCCATGCACCTCCCCGCGGTGCTGGTAAAGAACCACGGCCCGTTCACCTGGGGAAAGACCCCCGAGGAGGCGGTGCATCACGCGGTAGTGCTGGAGGAAGTGGCGAAGCTGGCTCACCTCACGCGTATGATTAATCCCATCGCGATCATGAATAAACACCTCGTCGAGAAACATTTTTCTCGTAAGCATGGCCCGGAAGCATATTACGGGCAAACAAATGAATCAACTAACTAAATCTTGAACGTATGTACAATGACATCGAAGTATGGTTTGTGACCGGCGCCCAGCTCCTTTACGGGGGTGACGCGGTCATTGCCGTCGACGCACACTCGACGGAAATTGTAAAAGGGCTAAACAGTTCCGGCAAGCTGCCGGTGAAGGTGGTTTACAAGGGGACGGTGAACTCGTCGTCCGAGGTGGCCGCCGCGTTTAGCGCCGCGAATAACGACAGGCGTTGTGTCGGTATCATCACGTGGATGCACACCTTCTCCCCCGCCAAGATGTGGATCAAGGGGCTGCAAGAATTCCACAAGCCGCTGCTACACCTCCACACCCAGTTTAACAAGGAGATCCCGTGGAGCGAGATCGACATGGATTTCATGAACCTTAACCAGTCCGCGCACGGCGACCGCGAGTTCGGGCACATCGTTAGCCGGATGAGGAAAAACAGGAAAGTGGTCGTCGGGCACTGGAGCGACGAGCGCGTGCAGGAACGAATCGGCACGTGGATGCGCGTGGCAACGGCATGGGCTGACGCGCAAGAGATGCTCGTCGTTCGCTTCGGCGATAACATGAACAACGTGGCCGTCACGGACGGGGACAAGGTAGAGGCGGAGATGCGCCTCGGCTACCACGTCGACTACCACGGGATCGGCGACCTGGTCGCGTACCAGGAACGCGTGACCGAGAGCGACATCAACGCGCTCGTCGAGGAGTACGAGGCCCTCTACGCGTTCGCCGCAAACTGCAAGCGAGGGGCCAGGGACCACGGGCAGGTTCGCGAGGCCGCACGCGAGGAGATCGCGCTCCGCCGTTTCCTTGGCGACAAGGGAGCGAAGGCCTTCACGACAAACTTTGACGCGCTCCACGGGCTGAATCAGCTGCCGGGCCTCGCCTGCCAGCGGCTCATGGCCGAGGGATACGGCTTCGGGGCAGAGGGAGACTGGAAAACCGCCGCGCTCGTCCGCACCTTGTGGGTCATGGCGAAAGGGCTACCGGGCGGTACTTCCTTCATGGAGGATTACACCTACCACTTCAACGGCGAGAAGAGCGCCATCCTGCAATCGCACATGCTGGAGGTGTCGCCGGAGATCACCACCGGCGTGCCGCACCTCGAGGTGCACCCGTTGGGAATCGGCGGAAAGGCCGACCCGGCACGCCTCGTCTTCACCGCGCATCCTGGCGCCGGTATCGCCGCGACGATCGTCGACATGGGCAACCGCTTCCGGATGATCGTCAACAACGTCGACGTGATCGAGCCGGAGGCCGCGCTGCCGAAGCTGCCCGTCGCGAGTGCCCTCTGGATTCCTCGCCCGAATCTCGAGGTAGGCGCTGCCGCGTGGATACTTGCCGGGGGAACGCATCACACGGCATTCACGTACGCGCTGACCAACGAGTATTTCGAGGACTACGCCGACATTGCCGGCATCGAACTGCTCACCATCGACGAGAAGACGACCATCAACGGCTTCAAGTTCGAGCTGAAAGTAAACGAGGTCTTTTACCGCTAAACGCCGCGTATGAAAGACAAGTTAGTTATCGGTATCGACTACGGCACGGACTCTTGTCGCGCCGTGCTTGTCAACAGTGCCACGGGGGAGGAGATCACCTCCTCCGTGCAATTCTACCCGCGGTGGGCCGCCGGTAAATACTGCGACCCGGGAAGCAACCAGTACCGGCAACACCCGCTGGACTATATCGAGACCCTGGTCGCCGCCGTCAAGGGCGTCATCGGCAAGAACGTCAAAAGGGCAAACAACATCGTCGGCATCGCCATCGACACGACCGGTAGCACGCCCGTTCTGACCAACGCCGACGGTATCCCTCTGGCTTTACTCCCCGCGTTCGCCGACAATCCCAACGCCATGTTTATCCTTTGGAAAGACCATACCGCCGTTCGCGAGGCCGCCGAGATCAACGCGCTCGCGAAACAATGGGAAAGCGATTACACGGCCTACGAGGGAGGCGTCTACTCCTCCGAGTGGGTATGGGCGAAAGTACTTCACGCGCTCCGCGTCGACGAGGCCGTCCGCGAGGCTGCCGTCTCGTGGGTCGAGCATTGCGACTGGATTCCCGCGTTGCTCACCGGCACGGAGCGACTGGAGAAAATCAAGAGAAGCCGGTGTGCCGCCGGGCACAAGGCCATGTGGCATGCCAAGTGGGGAGGCCTCCCGCCGGAAAAATTCCTCGTCGCGCTCGACCCGCTCCTTGCCGGGTATCGCGAACGACTCTTCACGGACACCTTCACGAGCGACCATGCCATCGGTACGATCTCCATGCCATGGGCTTGCCAGATGGGCCTCTCGTCGGACGTTATCGTCTCCGTTGGTGCTTTCGATTGCCACATGGGGGCGGTTGGCGCGCAGATCAAGCCCGGTGCTTTCGTGCGCGTCATTGGCACGTCGACGTGCGACGTGATGGTTGTCCCGCGGGAAGAACTCGGTGACAAGCTCATCCCCGGCATCTGCGGGCAAGTCGACGGCTCGGTCATCCCCGGCATGATCGGACTCGAGGCGGGACAATCCGGCTTCGGCGACATCTACGCCTGGTTCAAGCGCGTCGTCTCCTGGCCGGTAGAGCACCTCATTGCTACCTCCCCCCTTGTCAACGAATCGATCAGGGAGCGCCTTATCGAGGAGACCATCGAGCGCGTCATCCCCGCGTTATCAGAGGAAGCCGCGAAGATCCCCCCCGGGGAGAACGCCCTGATCGCCACCGACTGGATGAACGGGCGGCGTACCCCCGACGCGGACCAACTCCTCAAGGGAACGATCGCCGGGATCACCCTCGGCAGCGACGCCCCGCGGCTCTTCCGCGCCCTGGTCGAGGCCACCGCCTTCGGTTCGCGCGCCATCGTCGAGCGCTTCCTCGAGAACGGCGTCCGGATCAACGAGGTCATTGGCATCGGGGGCATCGCCCTCAAGTCGCCCTTCGTCATGCAGATCCTTGCCGACGTCCTCGGGATGCCCGTCCAGGTATCCAGGGCCGGGCAGGCGTGTGCTGCTGGAGCTGCCATGTTTGCTGCCGTTGCCGCTGGAATATATCCCTCCGTCGAGAAGGCGCAGGAAGCCATGGGGCAGGGATTCGCGCGCGTCTACACGCCCGACCCCGCCCTTGCCGACATCTACACGAAGCTATACCTTAAATACCGCGCCATCGGGCAGGCGGTAAATATTTAAATAATTTTGAACGAAACCTTCTAACACAACAACACTATGCAACTATTAGACTGGATCGTAATCGGACTGTTCGCCGTTCTTCTCGTCGCGATCATCGTCTGGGTCCTCAAGAAAAAGCAAGACAGTTCCGGCGACTACTTCCTTGCCGGGCGAGACGCCACGTGGATTGCCATAGGTGCTTCCATCTTCGCGTCAAACATCGGGTCGGAGCACCTTGTCGGCCTTGCCGGCACCGGGGCGTCCGGTGGTATGGCCATGGCCCACTGGGAGATTCAAGGATGGATCATCCTTCTCCTTGGCTGGGTCTTCGTCCCCTTCTACTCCCGGAGCATGGTCTACACCATGCCCGAGTTCCTCGAGCGGCGTTACAACTCGCAATCGCGCACCATCCTCTCCTTCATCTCGCTGATCAGCTACGTGCTCACGAAGGTTGCCGTCACCGTCTTTGCCGGTGGTCTTGTCTTCCAGCAAGTCTTCGGCATCGAGCAGATCTGGGGCATTGACTTCTTCTGGATTGCTGCTGTCGGGCTTGTCCTCCTCACCGCGCTCTACACCGTCATTGGCGGGATGCGCTCCGTCCTCTACACCTCCATCCTCCAGACGCCCTTCCTGCTGCTTGGCTCGCTTGTCATCCTCGTGCTCGGGTTAAAAGAACTTGGCGGGTGGGAAGAGATGATGCGCATCTGCGGCCTGGAGCACATCAACGAATTCGGGGACACGCGCCTCAACCTCATGCGTTCGAACAGCGATCCCAGCGTCCCGTGGCTTGGCGCCATTGTCGGGTCGGCCATCATTGGATTCTGGTACTGGTGTACCGACCAGTACATCGTCCAGCGCGTCCTTTCCGGTAAAAACGAGAGAGAGGCGCGTCGCGGCTCCATCTTCGGCGCTTACCTCAAGCTCCTGCCCGTCTTCCTCTTCCTCATCCCGGGAATGATCGCTTACGCCCTGCACTACAACAGCGGCACGTTCCTCCCCCTTGACGACGCTGGAAAGACCATCACCGACGCCGCCTTCCCCGTGCTCGTGGCCAAGCTGCTACCTGCCGGGATCAAGGGCCTTGTCGTTTGCGGTATCCTTGCCGCCCTGATGAGTTCGCTGGCGTCGCTCTTCAACTCCTCGTCGATGCTCTTCACGATCGACTTCTACAAGCGTTTCCGCCCGGCCACGCCGGAAAAGAAACTCGTCCGCGTCGGCCAGATTGCCACCGTCGTCGTTGTTGTCCTTGGCATCCTCTGGATACCCATCATGCGTAGCGTTGGCGACGTCCTCTACGCGTACCTGCAAGAGGTACAATCCCTCCTCGCGCCCGGTATTGCTGCTGCCTTCCTTCTTGGCGTCACGTGGAAACGGGCCTCGGCAAAGGGGGGATTGTGGGGACTTATTGCCGGTCTCGTCATTGGTCTCACCCGCCTTGGCGCCATGATCTACTACAAGACGGTCGATGGCACTGCCGACAACCTCTTCAAATACGTTTTCTATGACGTCAACTGGCTATTCTTCTGCGGTTGGATGTTCCTCTTCTGCGTCCTCGTCATTGTTGGCGTGAGCTACGCCACTGCCGCCCCGTCGCCCGGGAAGATCCAGGGCCTCGTCTTCGGCACCTCCACCCCGGAGCAACGCGCCGCCTCGCGTGCCAGCTGGACCTACTGGGACGTTTTCCACACTGCCGTTATTCTTGGCATCACCACCCTCTTCTACATCTACTTCTGGTAACATTGCATGATAACTTCAAATACAAATCGCATGAAACACTTTTTCTTTACCATCGCTCTCGTCGCCGCCTTCGTGGCGGCGCGGGGCCAGAACAAGCTCGTCATCCACGCCGACCAGGGCCAGACTACGATCAGTAAACACAACAACGGGCACTTCGCCGAGCACCTCGGGCACTGCATCTACGGTGGCTTCTGGGTCGGGGAAGATTCCCCCATCCCGAACACCCGCGGCATCCGTAACGACGTCGTCGCCGCGCTCAAGGAGATCAGCATCCCCAACCTCCGCTGGCCAGGCGGCTGCTTCGCCGACGAGTACCACTGGATGGATGGCATCGGGCCGCGTGCAGACCGTCCCCGCATGATCAACACGCACTGGGGGGGCGTCGTCGAGGATAACAGCTTCGGAACACACGAGTTCCTCGATCTCTGCGAGCAACTCGGTTGCGAACCCTATATCTGCGGGAACGTCGGTAGCGGTTCCGTCGAGGAAATGTCCAAGTGGGTGGAATATATCACCTTCGACGGGGAAAGCCCGATGGCCAACCTGCGCAAGCAGAACGGGAGAGAGAAACCATGGAAGGTCTCCTTCTGGGGCGTCGGGAACGAAAACTGGGGATGCGGCGGCAACATGACGGCCGCGTTCTACGCCGACCTCTACCGTCGCTACGCCACCTACTGCCGCAACTACGGCGAGAATCGCCTCTTCAAGATCGCCGGGGGCGCGAATAGCGCTGATTATAACTGGACAGAAACCCTCATGCGCGACGCCGGCGGGCAGATGCAAGGATTATCCCTGCACCACTACACCGTGCCCGGGAGCTGGGGAAGGAAAGGTTCGGCCACGAACTTCAACGAGAACGAGTACCTCTCGACTATCGAGAAGACCCTCGTCATGAACGAGCTGCTCGCGCGACACTCCAACATCATGGACCGGTTCGACCCGCAAAAACGCGTCGCGCTCGTCCCGGACGAGTGGGGAGCGTGGTACGACGTCGAGCCGGGGACGAATCCCGGGTTCCTCTTCCAGCAGAACACCCTCCGCGACGCCATCATCGCCGGCACGAATCTCAATATCTTCAATAATCACGCCGACCGCGTCCGGATGGCCAACATCGCCCAAACGATCAACGTCCTGCAGGCCGTCCTGCTGACCAAGGACGAGAAGATCGTCCGCACCCCCACCTACTGGGTTTTCTGGCTCTACAAGGCGCACCACGACGCGACGTTACTGCCCACCGCGCTCACCGCTAACCGCGTCGCGCAGGCTGCACCCGCGCAGGCAAATCTCCCCTTCCGCCGCGAATCGAGAGGGATTGACGCCATTAACGCCTCCGCGTCGCGGGATGCCAGCGGGAAGATCCACGTCACCCTCGTGAACGTCGACCCGAAGAACGAGCAGAGTATCGAGATCGAACCCCGCGGGACGACCGTCAAGCGGGTGTCCGGCCACGCGCTCGTCTCGTCCGCGATCACCGACCACAACACCTTTGACGCTCCCGATCGCGTCGCCGTGAAGCCCTTTAACGGCGCGCGGCTGGCCAAGGGGGTTGTCACGGTGAAATTACCCGCCTGCTCCGTCGTCCTACTCGAGATAGAATAAGGTGGAAAAGAAGGGGACGTGTACCGCGATCTCCGCGAGAAAACCGTCGACGCCATCACGAATGGCGTCGACTTTTTCGCCAAAAGACACGCGTCTTTTTGCCCCCTCTTCGACTTCATAGAACATGTATAACAACTCGTCACGACAGAATCATGAAAACTCGCCTCCTATTCCTACTCCTCCTTGTTAGCGTTGCCGCGTGCAAATCCTCCCTTCCTCCCTCCCTCGACACGCGCGTAGACTTCGAAAAACGCGTTGACGACCTCGTCGCCCGCATGAACCTCCAGCAGAAAATCGACCAGCTCCGGTACGACGCGCCCGGCATCGATAGCCTCGGCATCCCGCCACACAACTGGTGGAACGAGGGGCTACACGGCGTCGCCCGCGACGGCATCGCCACCGTCTTCCCGCAAGCCATCGGCCTTGCCGCCACGTGGGACGAAGAGTTCCTTTACCTCGTTGGCGACGTCATCTCCACCGAGGCCCGCGTCAAGCATCGCGAGCACGCTGAAAGAGGCGAACGCGACATCTACCAGGGCCTCTCCTTCTGGTCGCCCAACATCAATATCTTCCGCGACCCGCGCTGGGGGCGGGGCATGGAGACCTACGGCGAGGATCCCTTCCTCACCGGCTCGCTCGCCGTGCAATTCATCCGCGGGTTGCAGGGCGACGACCCCCGTTACCTGAAAGTCATCTCCGGCGTCAAGCACTTCGCCGTCCACAGCGGGCCCGAATCCACGCGTCACTCCTTCGACGCGCGCCCCTCGATGCACGACATGCTCGAGACCTACCTCCCGCACTTCGAGCGGGCCGTCAAGGAGGGGGGCGCGCGCTGCGTCATGTGCGCCTACCAGCGTCTCGACGGGATGCCCTGTTGCGGCAACGCCTTCCTCGAGGCAAAGCTCCGCGGCGAGTGGGGCTTCACGGGATACATCGTCTCCGACTGCTGGGCGCTCCACGACTTCTACCGCGAGGGACGGCACGGCGTCGCCACCGACCGCGTCGAGGCCGCCGCGATGGCCATCAAGGCGGGCGTCGACCAGAATTGCGGGGACACCTACCCGGCGCTCGGCGAGGCCGTCGAGCGGGGACTTGTCACGGAAGAGGAGATCGACCGCGCCGTCAAGCGGATCATGCTCGCGCGGATGCAGCTCGGGCAGTTCGACCCGGATAGTATCGTCTATGCCCGCGTCGCCCGGGACGCGGAGGATATCGTCTATCACGATCAGTTCGCCCTCCAGGTTGCCATGGCCTCCATCGTCTTGCTGAAAAACGAGGGCAACCTCCTCCCGTTAGACAAGATGCCGGGGAAAATCGCCGTCATCGGTCCCAACGCCGACGATGAACACCTCCTGTACGGGAACTATAACGGGTTCGCGGAAAACTACACCACGCCTCTCGAGGGAATAAGGGAGATGTATAGCGAGTCCGTCGTCGCGTACGCCCCGGGCTGTCCCGTGGCCGATGGCCTCCCGTTGTTACGCCCGGTCCCGGGTGATTGCCTCTATACCGACTCCTCGTTGAGCGAGCACGGTCTCCGCGCCGTGAATCGCCGCGGGGAAGAGCTAAAAAGCCCGCGCCACGGGGAAGAGAGATGGCTGGGCGTTGACGTCCACTGGGGACGCGAGCCGCCGGACGGGGAGCACTTCGACGGCGCGATCAGCTGGACAGGCGTGCTCGTCCCCCGCGTGACCGGTGATTACGCGATCGGCGGCCATGCCTACCCCCGCTTCGAGTTATACCTCGACGACAAGCGCGTCGCCGGCTGGAACACCGTCCACGAGACCAACCCCGCGCTCGCTACCCTCCGCCTCGAGGCCGGGAGACATTACCGCCTGCGCCTCGAGTACACCGGCAAGGAGGGAATGACCGGCGCGTTCGCCCGCCTGCTCTGGGATCCTCCCGCCGAACGGCTCGAGGAGGAGGCCATCGAGGTGGCGCGCGACGCTGACGTGGTCATCATGTGCATGGGCCTCAGCCCGCGGCTCGAGGGGGAGGAGATGCGCGTCAACGTCGAGGGATTCCGCGGCGGTGATCGCGTTGACATCGGCCTACCTCGCGTGCAGCAGGAGTTGATCCGGAAAATCCACGCGCTCGGGAAACCGATCATCCTCGTGCTGCTCAACGGGAGCGCCCTTGCCATCCCGTGGGAGGCGGAACACGTCCCCGCCATCGTCGAGGCATGGTATCCCGGCCAGGAGGGAGGGAGAGCGCTCGCGCTCGCGCTCTCCGGCATCCGGAACCCTTCCGGTCGGCTCCCCGTCACCTTCTACAAATCCGCGGAAGATCTCCCGCCGTTCGACGACTACGACATGCGCGGCCGCACGTACCGCTATTTCGAGGGCGAGCCCCTCTTCCCCTTCGGCCACGGCCTTAGTTACACGCGCTTCGCGTACACCGGGATAGAAGCGCCCGACAAGATCCGGGCGGGCGAACCCCTGACCGTCTCCGTCAAGGTGGAAAACACCGGCGATCGCGACGGGAACGAGGTAGTACAACTGTACGTGACGCGGGAAAACGCCCCCGGTCGCGTCCCCATCCGCTCCTTGCAGGGCTTCGCCCGCGTCTACATCTACGCCGGGGAGACCTGCAACGTGGAGTTTACCCTCTCCCCGCGACAACTCGCCCGCGTCGACGGCGATCACCTTGTCACCGACGCCGGCGTCATCCGCCTCTCCGTTGGTGGAGGGCAACCCTCCGCCGCGCTCCTCGAGAGTGGCGGGGCGATAGAGAAACGCGTCGTTCTATACTGACGCGCGCCCGGCAACCCGCGCGCCTTCACTCACGAAACAATCATCACCATGAAAAAAACAACATTCATTCTCATGACATGCCTCCTCGCGCTGCCCGTCGCGGCACAAACCGATTTCCACGCGTGGGCGGCAACCCCCCCGATGGGCTGGAACAGCTGGGACTGTTACGGGCCGACCGTCGAGGAACACGAGGTAATGGCCAACGCCGAGTACATGGCCAAGCACCTGAAACGATTCGGGTGGGAATACGTCGTGGTCGACATCCGCTGGTTCGTCGAGAACGACAAGGCCGGTGGCTACAACCAGAAAGACCCCCGTTACGCGCTTGACGAGTTCGGGCGCTACATCCCCGCCCTCAACCGCTTCCCCTCCGCCGCCGGGGGGCAGGGCTTCAAGCCGCTCGCCGACCGCGTCCACGCGTTGGGGTTGAAATTCGGCATCCACGTCATGCGCGGCGTGCCGGTAGAGGCCGTGAAAAGGCGGCTACCCGTCAAGGGAACGAACCTCACCGCCGACAGGATCTACTCCACCGACCTGCAATGCGCGTGGTTGCGCGATAATTACACGATCGCCGACCGCCCCGGGGCACAGGAATATTACAACTCCATCTTCGAGCTATACGCCTCGTGGGGCGTTGACTTCATCAAGATCGACGACCTCTCGCGTCCTTATCACGAGCGGGAAATAGAGATGATCCGGGAGGCCATTGACCGTTGCGGGAGGCCCATTGTCCTGAGCATGTCGCCCGGGGCGACGCCCGTGGAAAAGGGCGAGCACGCGGCCAAGCACGCCAACATGTGGAGGATGGTCGACGACCTCTGGGACGCGTGGCGCGACGTGACACACCTGATGGAAGTGGCCCGCGCGTGGACGCCCTTCATCTCTCCCGCGTGGCCTGATTGCGACATGATCCCGCTGGGACGCGTCTCCATCCGCGGCGAGCGGGGAGAGGATCGCGCGTCCCGCCTGACGAGGGACGAGCAACGCTCGTTGATGACCTTCTTCGCGATCTTCCGTTCCCCGCTCATGTTCGGGGGCGACCTTCCCAGCAATGATTCCTTCACCCTCTCCCTCCTGACCAACCGCGAGGTGCTGAAGATGCACCGCGAGGGGTCGGACGTGCAGGTACAGCGGCTGGGATCGCGATATACCGTCACCGCGACGAATGTCGTCACTGGCGAGCGTTATCTCGCCCTCTTTAACCTCTCCGACGCGCCGGAACCCGCCCGTTACGACATCCGCCCGGGCGACGTCGGTCTGGCCGGGAAACAATCCCTGGTCAACTTGTGGAGCGGGAAGCGCGCGCGCGTCGAGGATCGCCTCGTCGTGGAGCTCCCCCCCCACGCTTGCGTCCTCTTCAAGGGGAAAGCGGCCGCCGTCGCGCCGCGCGCGGGAGAGCAAGAGAGCTACCTGCTGGTCTATTTCAAGGACGACACGCACGGCCTGCACATGGCCGCGAGCGCTGACGGCTACACGTTCGTCGACGTGAATAACGGCCGTCCCGTCATCGCCGGGGACACGATCGCCACGCAGAAAGGCATCCGCGACCCGCATATCGCGCGCGGCCCGGACGGCGCGTTTTACCTCGCGATGACCGACCTGCATATCTTCGGACAGCAAGCCGGGTATCGCGACACGCGATGGGAACGCGACGAGCGCGCGCACGGCTGGGGAAATAACCAGGGATTCGTCCTGATGAAGTCCGCCGACCTCGTCCACTGGAGCCGGGCGAACGTGCGCGTGCAGGAGCTCTTCCCCGACCTCGACGTGAGCTGCGCCTGGGCGCCGCAAACCATCTTCGACGAGAAAGAGGGGAAAATGATGCTCTATTTCACCATGCGCCTGGCCAACGGGAAGACGAAACTCTATTACGCGTACACCGACGACGCGTTCACGCGGCTCGTCACGCGACCGGCATTGCTCTTCGAGTACCCCGACACGAATATACAGGTGCTCGACGCGGACATCACCGCGTTGCCCGACGGCCGCTTCTGCATGATGTACGTCGCGCAGGAGAATCCCGGGGGCGTCAAGATGGCGTTCTCGAACCGGGTCAACGGCGGCTACGTCTACGAGCCGCGGCAGGTGGACGCGGAGCGGGGATCGTGTGAAGCGCCGAACGTCTGGCGGCGCGGCGACAAGTGGGTGCTGATGTACGACGTCTTTAGCATCAATCCCCATAACTTCGGCTTCCTCGAGACGGGGGATTTCGTCCACTTCACGAACCTCGGTCACTTCAACAAGGGGGCGATGCGCGCGACGAACTTCACCTCCCCGAAGCACGGGGCAGTGATCGGCGTCACCGCCGCCGAGGCCGCCCGTCTCTGGGAGCGATGGAGCGGCGGGCCGTGGACGCGGGCGGGCGTGCCGCTGGATTCTATCCGCCTGAGCGACCCTTGCATCCTGGCCGACGAGAAAACCGCCACCTATTACATGACCGGCACCGGCGGGATGCTCTGGAAAAGCAAGGATCTCAAGGCATGGAACGGCCCCTACCGGGCCATCGCGACGGATCCCTCCTCGTGGATGGGCCCCGCGCCGGTGGTCTGGGCCGCCGAGCTGCACGCGTACCGGGGGAGGTATTATTACTTCGCCACCTTCACGAATCGCGCCGTGAAGATCGACACGGTGAAGGGAAATGCCATCGAGCGCCGCGCCTGCCACGTGCTGGTGAGCGATCACCCTGCCGGGCCGTACGTCCCGATGGCAGATCCCGCGTACCTCCCTGCCGATCGCCCGACCCTCGACGGCACGTTCTGGGTCGACGCGGACGGCGTCCCCTACATGATCTACTGTCACGAGTGGTTACAGAACTGGAACGGCACTGTCGAGAAGATCCGCCTGAAGCCCGACCTGGAAGGGACGACGGGGAAGGGGAGCGTGCTCTTTTTCGCGTCGGACTCGCCGTGGAGCAGCGAGCGGGTCGGCGACAGGGTGCTCCCGAACAAGGTCACCGACGGCCCGTGGCTCTTCCGCACGCGAACGGGACGCCTCGGCATGTTGTGGACGAGCTGGGTGATGGGCGACTACACGCAGGGCGTGGCCTACTCGGGAAGCGGCGCGCTGGACGGGCCCTGGATCCACGAGCGCGAGCCGGTCACGCCGCCGAATTTCGGTCACGGGATGCTCTTCCGCGCCTTCGATGGCCGCCTGTTGATGTCCGTGCATAGCCACGCGAACGTTAACGGGAGGTATGCCCGCTTCCCCCGCCTGTTCGAGGTGGATGACACGGGAGACCGGCTCGTCGTCGGGGAGGAATTCAAGTAAAAAAGCCGGGAAATGATGGAAAAAACGCTCCAAACGGGTCAAAAAGCACCCTCCGCGGCCGCCGCGATGCCGTCCGCGGCCGCCGCGATGCCGTCCGCGGCCGCCGCGGAGCCGTCCGCGGCCGCCGCGATGCCGTCCGCGGCCGCCGCGATGCCGTCCGCGGCCGCCGCGATGCCGTCCGCGGCCGCCGCGGTGCCCTCCGCGGCCGCCGCGGAGCCGTCCGCGAGCTTCGCGGAGCCGTCCGCGAGCTTCGCGGAGTGGTCCGCGAGCTTCG
>JAITJA010000209.1 GCA_031279175.1 Odoribacteraceae bacterium | reverse complement strand
TCATCGAGAATCTAAACGTGCACATCAAAGACCAGCACGTGCTGAAAGACATCAACCTCACGATACCGGATAAAAAAATCACATGCATCATCGGGCCATCGGGATGCGGCAAAAGCACGCTCCTGAAGACCTTCAACCGCCTGATTGACTCCATCGAGGAAGTACGCGTCTCCGGGAAAGTACTCCTGAACGGCGCGGACATTGTCAGCAGTAGCGGCACGGAAATCATCCACCTCCGGCGCGCGATGGGCCTGATCTCCCAGAAACCTTGTCCACTACCGATGTCCATCTTCGACAACATCGCTTACGGCTGTAGAATACACGGGGTCAGGGGCAGGAAAAAACTCCGACTCGTCGTGCGACACTACCTCGAGGCCGCCGGCCTGTGGGAAGAGGTTAAGGAACGCCTCAACACCCCCGCCACCCGCCTCTCCATCGGCCAGCAACAACGTCTATGCCTCGCCCGAAGCCTTGCCGTCGAGCCGCGATTCATCCTTGCCGACGAGGCAACGAGTGCCCTCGACCCCATCTCCAGCAAAACCATCGAGGAACTATTTATCAAGCTGAAAGAAAACTATTCCATCGTCATGGTCACCCACACCCTCAGGCAAGCACTCCGGATCGCGGACAACGTCATATTCATGTACCTCGGCGAAGTCATTGAAACGGGACCGGCAGACAAAGTCTTCAATAACCCCGAACACAAACTCACGAAGAAATACCTCGCCGGCGTCTTCAGTTAATAACCGGAACACTTTATATAATAGCACATGTATACCATCACCCATCTTAACGAACTCGAATCCGAATCCATCTACGTCTTGCGCGAGGTAGCCGCACAATTCGAACGACCAGTAATCCTGTTCTCCGGTGGAAAAGATTCAATCGTCGTCACCCATCTCGCGCACAAGGCATTCTACCCCTCCCGGATACCCTTCCCGTTGCTGCACGTCGACACCGGGCACAACTTCCAGGAAACTATCGAATACCGCGACGCGCTCGTCAAACAACTCGGTGCGACCCTCGTCGTCGCTTCCGTGCAAGACTCCATCAACGCGGGAAGAGTCAAGGAAGAAACCGGTTACAGCGCCAGCCGAAACAAGTTACAAACAACCACCCTCCTGGACGCCATCGAAAAATACAAGTTCGACGCCGCCATCGGCGGGGCAAGAAGAGACGAGGAAAAAGCGCGCGCCAAAGAACGCTTCTTCTCTCACCGCGACGAGTTCGGACAGTGGGACCCCAAGAACCAACGCCCGGAACTGTGGAACATCTTCAACGGAAAGAAAAACATGGGCGAACACTTCCGCGTGTTCCCCATCAGCAACTGGACAGAAATGGACGTCTGGCAATATATATACAAGGAACGCGTCCCCGTCCCGTCACTCTACTTCACGCACGAGAGAGACGCTTTCTTGCGCGACGGACAATGGCTCGCCGCGGAACCATGCATCAAAAGAAAACCGGGAGAGATTGTCCAGCGGAAAAAAGTACGCTGTCGGACAATTGGCGACATCACCTGTACCGGCCTAACCCTCTCGAAAGCAAATTCTCTCGAGGAAATTATCGACGAGATCGCCGCCACGCGCGTCACGGAACGGGGAGGAAGAGCAGACGATAAACGATCCGAAAACGCGATGGAAGACAGAAAAATATCGGGATACTTCTAAACAAATAACAACATGAAACAAACCGGATACCTCGACATGGAACTACTCCGCTTTACCACCGCCGGAAGCGTGGACGACGGAAAAAGTACCCTCATCGGCAGACTATTATATGACAGTAAGTCCATCTTCGAGGATCAGCTCGAGGACATCGAAATCTGCTCGAGAAGAAGAGGAAACGACGAGGTCAATCTCGCGCTACTCACCGACGGGCTACGATCGGAACGCGAACAAGGAATCACTATCGACGTTGCCTATCGCTATTTCGCCACGCCAAAAAGAAAATTCATCATCGCCGACACGCCGGGACACGTCCAGTATACCAGGAACATGGTCACCGGGGCCTCCACCGCCGACCTCGCGATCATCCTCATCGACGCGCGAAACGGGATCCTCGAGCAAACGATCAGGCACTCCTATATCGCCGCCCTACTCGGCATACCGCGCGTCGTCGCCTGCGTCAACAAAATGGACCTCGTCGACTTCGCCGAAAACACTTTCGAAGAGATAAAAAATAATTATCAACGCGTCGCCGAAAGACTCGAAATCAAACAAGTAACGTTCCTCCCGATCTCCGCGAAACTCGGCGATAACGTCGTGACCGCCTCCGCGAACATGAACTGGTACAAGGGACCAACCCTCATGGAAATCCTCGAAAATACCCCGCTCGACCGGGAAGTTGACACCAACACGCGACTACCCGTGCAACACGTCATCCGTCCCATCTCCGACCAGTTCCATGATTTCAGGGGATACGCCGGGCGGCTCTCCGGCGGCATTCTAAGAAAAGGCGATCCCGTGACCATCTTCCCGTCGGGCCTGCGATCGACAATCACCGCCATCTCCCGCCACGAACAGCAACTCGACAAGGCATTTACCCCCGAGTCCATCACCGTCCAGCTCGCCGACGACATAGACGTTAGCCGCGGCGATCTCATCGCCGGGGATGGCGACGCCCCCCTCGTCGAACGCGAGGTCACCCTTATGATCTGCTGGTTTAACGAGCGACCCGCCGTCACCGGCAATCGCTACATTGTCATGCAGGCGACCCGCGAGACCGTCGCCATACTCAAGACCATCCACCATGTCGTGAACATCAACACGCTCGAGCCGGAAACCGGTCAAGACACGCTCCGCGTCAACGACATCGCCCGCGTCACGATCAAGACGGCCAAACCGTTAGTGTTCGATCCCTACGCGAAAAACCGCGTCACCGGTAGCCTCATTCTCGTCGACCCGGATACTTTCGAGACCGTCGGCGGCGGCATGATCCTCTCCCGTTAATCCCCGCGAACGAGTTTCATGGATCACGGCTCGCCCGTCGTGATCTCGCGTTTACTCGTCGCGCATCGGTCCCGGTAATTCCTTCAAGTATTTACGCGCCGCCACGGTCAACTGCACGTTTCCTCGAGCTACTGAAAGCCTGCCATCGATCGATGGCACGTTCATCCGGGTGTAAAAAGTATGCCGCGAACTTGCGGCATACTTGTAACAATTCCCCTTTCATACCTCTCCGTGATCACTCTCGCCGCGTAATATCCCCTCCTTTCATACCTCTTAATTACCCTCCTCCCGCGCAACATCTTTAACTCTTTTTGGGGAGTCAGGTTTTCCTGGCGGGAGACAGGGGACGCGGTGGAGGTAAAAGTGGCGGGGAGTCTTTAGCGGCTTGTCCAGGAAGAGAGGCGCAGCATTTGCGCGGTATATCCTTCGGAGTAGTCGAGGTGGACGTCAATGATTTTGCCGCGCGCGTCGAGCGTCGGGCGATAGACGGGGTTCGTGAAGCCCTTGTAAGGAGCGATGTTTAGTTTCTTGTATCGCGCGAGTATCCCGGCGTGCAGGAGAGGGTCGACGCAGGTAGCGTATCGCTCGACGAGGTTACTGGCGGCAGGGAAGTCGCCCTCGGACTTGACGCGCTGGATCTCGGCGAGTAGTTGCCCGAAGAGCCCGCGGAGGCGGGGGTAGTCGTTGATGACGAGGAAGATTTTCCCGTCGCGTTCGCGGAGTTCCATAATTCCTTCTGTCGCGCCGCGTTCGAGTGTCCAGCGTGAGATCAAGGCGCGGTCGCGGGCGTGTGCTTCCTCGATTTGCCTGCCGGTGGGGACGCGGGCGAGCTGCACGAGGAGGCCGTTGCAGGTGAACCGGTAGTATTCGGCCTTGTATGCCTCGTTGTCGGGGAGTAGCCCGAGGTCGATCATTCGCGGGTCGGCGACGTGGTAGAGGGCGAAGAGGTCGGCGCGCGCTTCCTCTATGACGTCCCCGTGTTCCTTCAGTGCGAGCGCGGAGACGCCGGGGAGGAGGGTCCCGGAGCCGTGGCCGAGACATTCGTGGAGGTCGGTGTGCAAGCGGTCGGTCACGTGTCCGTAACGGGAGAGCAAGTCGCGTTCGACATCACTCCAGTAAAATTCCGCGGCGAGGCCGGATTCGCGTGTTGACGCGTCGATGGCGTTGATGATGTTTTCGATGGTGATGGATTTCGAGCCGTGTCGTTCTCGTATCCAGTTCGCGTTGGGGAGGTTGATCCCGACGGGTGGTGACGGGTAGCAGTCGCCGCCGAGCATGGCGGCCGTGACGACGCGGGCGGAGATGCCGGTGACGTGTTTTTTCTTGAAGCGGTCGTCGATGGGGGAATTGTTCTCGAACCAGGGTGCGGCGCGGCAGATGATGTCGGTGCGGCGTGTGGCTTCCTCGTTGGCGAGATAGACGATGGATTCCCAGCTTCCTTTCAGTCCGATGGGGTCGTCATAGGTTTCGATGAAGCCGTTGATGAAGTCCACGCGGGCGGCGGTTTCCTCGACCCAGAGGATCGAGTAGCGGTCGAAGGTTTCGAGGCGTCCCTCGCGGTAATAGTCGATCAGGAGGCGGGTGTATCGTGCTTGTTGTTCGTTATCGGCTTCCCCGGCGGCTTTTTCGAGCCAGTAGATGATCCTGTTGATGGGGCGGGCGTGTAGTCCCGCGGCGCACCATGTCTCTTCGCGTAGTTTCCCGTTTTTATCTTTCACGAGGCGGGTGTTCAGGCCGGGGGAGGGGAGGCAGCGGTCGTCGGGACGGGTGGCGTAGAAGGCCTCGGCCTCGGCTCGGGTGACGTCGCGGTAGTAGTTCACGGCGGAGGCGAGGAGGGGGTCTTTCCCGGGTGTTTTGTCGACTTTCTTCGGGAGGATGTCGGGGTCGAAGATGACGGGGAGTAATTGTTCGATTTCTCCCGGGTGGAGGTGGCAGTGGCGGGCGGCGTTGACGAGGAAGGCGGGGGAGAAGCCGGGGAGGAGTTTTTCGCGCCCGTGGTGGTGGTGGATGCCGCTCGAGAACCAGACGCGTTTGAGGTAGATTTCCAGTTCCATGTATTCTCGTTCGTCGCGGTGCGCGGGGTAACGGGTGTAGATATTCTCGAGTAGCTGGCGGATTTTCAGGTTGTGTTGCCCGTTCTGGTCGAAGAGGATATCTCGTCCCTCGATGGCTGCCATCGAGAGGTAGTAGAGTAGTCTTTTTTGCCGGGGGGGCAGTTCGTCGAAGCCGTCGACGGTATAGCGGAGGATCTCTATGTCGGCGAAGCGGTCGACGGCGTCACCGGCTACCGGTCGCGGGGGTCGGGTGTTCATGCTGGTCGCGTTATTCAAAATCGAGGGTCATTTGTTCCTCGCCGGGGTATTCCGGGTGGCGCGGGGACTCCCCGGTTTGCTCTTCGGGGTGTTCCTCGATTTGCTCTTCGGTTTGTTCTTCGGGTAGTTCCCCGGCGGGTAGCGGGTCTATTTCCCGGATTTCTTCTACCTCGTGATTCGTGAGTCGTTTTCCCCTGGCCTTGTAGGATTTCTCGGCGATAAAGTCGTCGGCCACGATAATTTCCGTTGGGCGGTTTGCTTGTCGTCCGCCGAAGGTGATTTCGAAGCGTGGCCTTGGTTGATCGCTCAGGCAGACGAGCCGTGATCCTTCCGCGTCGCCGGTGAAGGAGACGACCCGGGTGGATTCCT
>JAITJA010000192.1 GCA_031279175.1 Odoribacteraceae bacterium | reverse complement strand
GTACATACCCTTGAAATAGCCTTCCGATTTGCCGAGATGCTTTTTCAAATTTGTTGGCAAGCCTTCCAGAATTTGGGAAAGTTGATCGAAAATTGTCGGTAAGCTTTCCGGAATACAGGATCGTTAGTCGAGATTTGTCATCTAACGCTAACCTCCCGATCTATCGGAAGGCTTTATCGGGGGCTGGAACATGCCGGCGAGTATCACTCGAAACCTTGCCAACGGGCCGGGAGATGCCGTCGAGTGCTCCCAGGAGGATTCCTGACAAGTTCCAGGAAGGTGTCCAGTGGGCCGGAAAGAGTAAATAACATGACACGTTACACTTGACTAAAGGGAAGGACAAGGAGGGGTGCTACTTCTTCTTCTGGAACACGCGCACGTGATCTATCTCGTAGATTAGCGGGAAGGAAGAGAGTTCCGGGGGGCCTCCGTTACTCCCAACGGCAAGGTTTAGCAGGATGTAATGAGGCTGGTGGAAAGGGTTGGTGTAATTGCCAATAGAACCGTTACGCGTGCCGGACAAGAGCGTCTCGTTGAGCAACTCGTCGTCCAGGTAAAGGCGGATGGCCTCCTCGTCCCAATCCATCCGCCAGACGTGGAAGCGAGAGGCCCATCCCGGGTCGTTAGCCGTGAACCGGGAGAGGGGAATCGTGGCGGAATCCCAGCGAGCATTCCACGGGGTATCCGTCCCCCAGGCGGTGTTGGCCAGGAGATGAGGGACGTCCTTTATCCTGTAAAACTCCATGATGTCTATCTCGCCGTTGGATGGCCACGGCATCTCCCTGCCCAGCGTCCAGATCGCCGGCCAGGAGCCGGGAGCTACCGGTATTCGCGCGCGGATCTCAAAGCGCCCGTGAAGGAATTCCTTCTTGCCGACCGTTTTTATGCATGACGAGGTAAACTCAATGCGTTCACGGTTACGTTTCCAGTCCCTGCTCCCGGGGACGAACCAGGGGTTGGGCATGGTCTCGGCGCGTGCCGTGATAACGAGCAGGCCGTCGCGACAGATAGCGTTAGCGGACTGATACCATTGTATTTCCTCGTTGCGGGAGAAGCCCGTTTCGTGACTCCACGCGGAGGTGTCCGGTGGCCCGTCGATGTTAAACTCGTCGCTCCAGACGAGCTCGTAACCGACAGGGGCTTGCACGACGGGAAGCTCGCGGCGCGTGGCGCACGAGAAAGTCGCGAGGATGTAAAGAGTAAGGATAATGACACGTTTCATGATTGTCAGGGGTTTTAGGATTACAAGTAACTTTTCAGGTGTCCCGCGCGGACGGTGGTTTTTAGTTTACGGATGGCTTTCATCTTGATTTGTCGTACGCGTTCGCTGGTTAGCCCGAGTCCCTCGCCGATTTCCTCGAGGGACATGGCGCAGTGTCCTCCCAGCCCGTAATACATGCGGATGACGAGCGCGTCCCTGTCGGGCAAGATGGCGAGGGATCTATCTATTTCTTCCCTTAGCGAGGCGGCGTTCATCTCCCGTTCGGCCTCCGGGAGGGGATTTTCCCCGGGGACGAAGATGTCGTACATGTTCACGGAATCCTCGTTAGGGAGTAGCGGGGCGTCCATGGAGAGTGGTTTACTGGCGATGGCGATGGAGAGGCTGTCCTTCACCTCCTCCGACGAGATCTCGAGCACCTCGGCGATCTCATCGATTGTCGGTTCGCGCTGGAATTCTTGTTCCAGCTTGAAATAGCAGCGGTTTACCCTATTGATCCAGCTGATTTTGTTTGACGGCAGGCGGATGAGACGGGCGTGCTCCGCGATGGCTTGGACGATGGCCTGGCGGATCCACCAGACGGCGTATGATATGAGCTTGAAGCCTCGCGTTTCGTCGAAGTTTTCCACGGCCCTGATCAGTCCCATGTTTCCCTCGTTGATGAGGTCCTCGAGGCTCAGTCCCTGGTTTTGGTATTGCTTGGCGACGGAGACGACGAAACGCAGGTTGCTCATCACGAGTGTTTCTCGTGCTTCCTCGTCGCCGTTTCGGGAGCGGTTGGATAGCTCGACTTCTTGCTCGGGGGTAAGGACGCGAAATTTCCCGATTTCTTGCAAGTACTTTTCGATGGAAAAGGAGCCCCTGCCGGTGAATTGCCTGTTTATTTTCAATTGTCTCATGCTCATGGTTTGTTTTTTTCTTTCATACGTTGTTGGTGGGTGGTTTGTTCGAAATGCGCGGGCGGTGTCGGTGCGGCGTGGGCGGTGACTATTCTTTCGCGTTCATGATCTCTGCCTGTAAGTTGATAGACTCCTCGTGTACCAGCTCGAGGAATTTTTTCATGAATCCTTCCCCGACGCCCATTGCCCTTGCCATCGCGACGCGGTGATGCAGGATTTCTTCCCACCGACTGAGCTGTAGCACCATCAGGTTATTTTCTTTCTTGTAGACGCCGATCTTTCTTGACAGTTCCATGCGCCGGGCCAGTTGCTGCATGATCCCGTCGTCCAAGGCGTCGATCTCCTGCCGGTAGCCGTCAAGTGCTGGCATTGCCTCTGCCCGCGCGGGAGATGCTTCCCTCAGGCGCAGGTCGTAGATCATGCGGGCGTAGTCGACAGGTAGCAGTTGTTGCGCGGCGTCGCTACGAGCCACGGAGGGGTTGTCGTGTACCTCGACCATGAGCCCGTGCATGTCGAGGTCGAGGGCTTTTTGCGCGATTAACGGCACCAGCTCTCGCGCACCGGCGATGTGACTGGGGTCGCAGATCAGGGGTAGGTCGGGGCATATGGTCTTGAGCTCGATGGCGATGTTCCAGAGTGGGGCGTTCCGGAAGGGGATTTTCTCGTAGGCGGAAAAGCCCCTGTGGATAGCGCCCAGGCGGGTTATGCCGGCGCGATTGATTCGCTCGAGTGCCCCGATCCAGAGCTGTAGGTCCGGGTTTACTGGGTTTTTCACGAGGACGGTCGCGGAACTTCCCTTGAGGCAGTCGGCGATTTCCTGCACGGAGAAGGGATTGGCCGACGTGCGCGCACCGACCCAGAGCACGTCAACACCATACTTTAACGCGAGGCGCGCGTGCTCCGCGTTGGCTACCTCGCAGGCCGTGAGCAATCCTGTTTCCCGTTTCACGGCTTGCATCCATTCCAGCCCGATCTCCCCGACGCCCTCGAAAGCACCGGGGCGCGTGCGTGGTTTCCAGATGCCGGCACGGAAGTAACTGACCCGGCCGGATGCTTTTAGCTGGCGTGCGGTTTCTAACATTTGTCGCTCGCTCTCGGCGCTACACGGCCCGGCGATGAGGATGGGCCACCTGGTATTCTCCAGGCGGTTTTCGATGGGCGAAAGGTTTAATTCTATTTTCATGTTTCACTTGTTAGTTAGTTTAAACGAAAAGATCCCGCTCGCTCGCGGGATCCTTGTGGTGCTTGAGACATTTGACCGCCTCGCTACACGATTTCGTTCCATCCCGCGGCTGGGGGTGAACGCGTAGATAATAGCGGTAAAATCGTAGCGATGAGTTCAGTCTCATGATTAATCGTGTTTCATAACGCGGCAAATGTAAAGAATATTTCTCGCGAACAAGCGGGATAGTCACGGAATTTGGGCACTTTCGCGAAAAACATTCAAGCGATGGAGGAGATTACATTACACGGGTCGAGGATTATTACCGGGGAGTGTGCCGGTACGCTCGACCGCTACTTGCCGGTTGGCCGGGTGATTATTATCACGAATGCCGTCGTGCGGGCACTGCACGGGAAACTCTTCCCACCAGGGGAGGTCATCGAGATCGGTGACGGGGAGCATTACAAGACACTGGAAACTATCGATTATATAGCCGGGAAGCTCGTGGAACTCGAGGCGGACAGGGATACCTTTATCCTGGGCGTCGGCGGGGGGATCGTTTGCGACGTGACCGGTTTTATTGCCTCGATTTTCATGCGCGGGTGCGCTTTCGGTCTCGTCCCGACAACTCTCCTCGCGCAGGTGGACGCCGCCGTCGGTGGGAAGAATGGCGTGAACCATCGCGGGTTTAAAAACATGCTCGGGGTCTTTAACCAGCCGCGACTCGTGGCGTGCGACCCGCTGTTCTCCCGTACCCTGCCACTGCAAGAGTACGTCGCCGGGTTTGCCGAGATCGTGAAGGCCGCCATGATCGCCGACGCGTCCCTCTTCCGCTATCTCGAGGAGCACGTCGAACAGGCGCTCGAGCGACAGGAGGATTTCCTGCAACATGTCGTGCGCGAATCTATCCGGATCAAGGCCAACATTGTCGCCGGGGACGAACGCGAACGGGGTGATAGACGACTGCTTAACCTCGGGCATACTTTCGCTCATGCCATCGAGAAATGCGCGGCGTTCTCGCACGGGCAGGCCGTTAGCGCGGGCTTGTGCATTGCCGCGCGGCTATCCGTCAGGCTCGGGCTGGCAAGCGAGGAGGACCGACAACGCGTGACCCGCCTCCTCGAGCGCCTCGGGCTGCCGGTGACAACGGAGATTCCACTGACCATGCTCCTCGCCGCCGCGCGGGCCGACAAGAAGAAGAGCGGGGAGGCTATTTATTTCGTGTTCCCCGTCGGGATCGGGAGATGCGAGGCGCGACTACTCTCTTTCACGCGGCTGGAGGAGCTAGTCAACGAGATAACGACGAGCCATGAATAACGGGACGAAGCTCTTTGCCGTGACCGGGCATCCCATACTCCATAGCAAGACGCCAGTACTCTTCCGTGGGGCTTACCCGCGACCGGACGATGATAGTACCTTTTTCCGCGTAGCCGCTCGCTCTGCCGGCGAGGCACTACGGCTATTCGAGGAGCTCGGGCTAAGCGGGATGAATGTCACCGCTCCCTTCAAGGGAGAGATCGCCGCGCTCGTCGCTCGCCGTTCACCGGAGGTCGAGGCGCTCGGGG
Source organism: Odoribacteraceae bacterium (assembly GCA_031279175.1). GTDB lineage: Bacteria > Bacteroidota > Bacteroidia > Bacteroidales > Marinifilaceae > JAIRKS01. Next base: position 12,822 of record JAITJA010000192.1, on the reverse strand, counting down.
CGGCAAATGTCGTGACGCGCGACAAGGACGGTCTCGTTGCACATAATACCGATCCAGACGGCGTCACCGGCGCTCTCGCCGCCGCGGGGGTAGAGATCCGCGATAAAAACTGCCTCGTCCTCGGCGCTGGAGGAGCGGGAAGTGCCGCCGCGCGCGCGCTGCAACGCGCCGGGGGACGCGTCACCATCGCGAACAGGAACGGCGACAAGGCACGGGAGGTTGCCGCGCGTCTCGACTGCGCCCACGCCGCGCTCGACGGGGAGATCGCAGACCGTGTCGCGCGTGCCGGGATCATCGTCAACGCGCTGCCGCCGGGCGTCGAGATCATCGAGAAGGAGTGGTTGGCACCGCGACATGTCGTGCTCGACGCGATCTATCACCACTCTTATCTCCAGGAACGAGCTATCGCCGCCCGTGCCACGTATGTCAACGGGTACGCCTGGCTCATACACCAGGGCATCCCGGCCTACCGCCTTTTTACCGGCAAAGAACCCGACGCGCGAGGCATGGAGGAGGCGCTTGTCGCCCTGCCGCCACTCCCCCGCCACGTGGCCTTTGTCGGTTTCATGGGGACGGGAAAGAGTACCGTCGCGCGCCTTGTCGCCCGTAAACTCGGGATGCCACTCGCCGACTCCGATCGCATCCTGGAACGACGACAAGGGAAGAGCATCCCGCGATGGATACAAGAAGAGGGCGAACCCTCGTTCAGGGATAAGGAGTTCGAACTGCTGCGCGAGTTGCTCCTCGATGCCGCACCCTCCGTCATTTCCTGCGGTGGCGGGGCTATCATGCATCCCGTGACAAGGCAACTCCTCCGCGAATGTAGTCTCGTCATCTGGCTGCACGCCGCGCCAAGACTATGCGTCGGCAGGATCAAGGTCGCTACCCGACCACTACTCGCCCGCCACGAACAACCCGAAGTGGCCGCCGAGACCATCTTCGAAGAGAGAAAACCATTATACGCTAGCGTCGCGCGATTGCTCGTCGATACTTCCGCGCGCTCACCGGAACAAGTAAGCCAAATTATACATGAAGAGATCCGTACATGCATCCGCGGTTAACGGCATCGTTGCCGCGCCAGCATCCAAAAGCGTGGCACAACGCGCCGTCATCGCCGCGCTCCTCGCGCGGGGCGTTACCACGCTGAATCACCTTACCCCCTGCGATGATACCCTCGCCGCTATCGACGTCGCCCGCGCGCTCGGCGCGACCATCGAGGTCGACGGGGATCAATGCCGCGTCACTTCCCACTTCCCCCCGCCACCGGCAGGCGCGAGACTGCTCTCCTGCGGGGAGTCCGGCCTGCTCTCCCGCGTCGTTACTCCCGTCGCATCGCTCCTTCCAGACATCACCCGCGTCGAAGGGTGCGGCACGTTACTCGCCCGGCCATTCGATATGCTCGTCGCGCCGCTGCAAGCCCTCGGCGCGCGCGTCACCACCACGAATGGTCGGCTGCCTATCACCCTCTCCGGGCCTCTCTCCGGGGGCGTCGCTACCATCGACGGCAGCGTTAGTTCGCAACTCCTCACCGGGCTGCTGCTCGCCCTGCCGCTCGCCGGGAAGGATTCCACGCTGCACGTGAACAACCTGAAAAGTAAACCCTATATCGACCTGACAATAGAGCTCCTCCGCGCTTTCGGCATCGTCGTCGAACACCAGGAGTACAAGCTCTTCCGCATACCGGGCAAGCAAGCGTACCGGCCCGCGACGTACAACATCGAGGGGGACTGGAGCGGCGCGTCGTGCATGATTGTCGCCGGGTGCATCGCCGGGAACGTTACCGTCACGAACCTGCACGAGCACTCGACGCAAGCCGATAAGGCTATCCTCGAGGTGGCGCGACGCGCCGGCGCTAATGTCACCGTGAACGGCGATAATAGCGTCACGGCCTCTCCCGGTGCTCTCGCTCTCGCCTTCGACTTCGACGCCGGCGAGAGTCCCGATCTCTTCCCTGCCATCGTCGCCCTCGCCGCCTGCTGCCGCGGGGTCAGCCGGATCGCGGGCGCCGGTCGCCTCGTGCACAAGGAGAGTAACCGCGCCCTTGTCCTGCAACAAGAATACGCCAAGCTGGGAATCGACGTCCGCATCGACGGCGACGTTATGTCCGTGACTGGCGGAGAGATCCGCGGCGGCCTCGTCTCCTCCCGCGACGACCACCGGATCGCCATGTCATTGGCCACTGCCGCCCTCCGCGCCTCCGCTCCCGTCACGATCGACGGCGCGGAGAGCGTGAGCAAATCCTATCCCCACTTCTGGGAAGAGCTCGCCCGACTGCAAGACGCTTGTCGTTAACCTTCGTCACCCTCGCGGGAAGTAGATCGCGCGATCTATTTTCTCGCGCGATCTCGCGGCGCGAAAGCATTTGTTTGTATATTTGCCCAGAGATTTTTACATGAAACGGTTATTACGACACGGGCTATTGTTGTTGCTGACCCCGCTCTACCTGGGGCACGGGATTAGCGCTTGCCATTACGCGGCGCTCTCGCCGGCAGCGGAACAGGAACGAGAGGGCGGGGAACGCGCCTACCTGGAGCTGGCCGGTATGCCCGGCGAAACGGTGATGGGTAGCGGCGTTTGCATGACGCTTCACGTGGAACCGTTTTTTCGTCACCCCCCAAAGGATTTCCTGCCGATGCTGGGACAAGAACACGAACGGGCGCTCGTGCCGCGTTACCACAGCGCGCGGTGCTCGTTCTTTCACGCTATCGCGTTGCGGCAGGGGGCGGGGTATTACGTCTTTTCCCTGCGCGAGATCATCGTGTGACCCCTCTTAATCACGGGGTTTATTCGCGTGCCGTTTTCGCCGCGCGCGCAATTTTTATGTATCAGTAATAAAATCAAAAGAACACACGATTATGGAAAAATATGATTACATCGAAGACGTGATCCTGACGGTTGACGAGGGGAACGTCGTGAAAAAGAACAAGCCGGTCACGTTAGCGACGGCCTTATTAGTGATCGGGGCGGCAGCCCTCTATTTCGGGATCTCCGTGCAGGTCGCGGCCGGGGAGATCATCTCCTCGTTGCTGGTAGTGGTGGGATTGCTGGTGATCGTCTCCGGCATTATCCTCCTCGTGATAAAAAAGGGCGGGTATTTCTGCCGCCAGACGGGGCAGGGAGTGAAGAAATACAAGATCTATATTGCCCCCGACAAGTCGTTCAAGTTGCAGCAAGTATTACGCGACGGGACTTACGAGGAGCTGGGGGCTTTGCGGCAGTTAAACGCGTCGAACTCGAGCGTGGAGATATTCCTGTCCGACGACCGTGAGTACGCGTTGTTACAGGCCCTGGAATTTGTCCCCTATAACGATATCCCGACGACGCCGGTGATTATTTGTCACGGGGATGCCGCGCGCGCCGTGTCCGTCGCGGTGAAAGGATGATCAGGGGGCGAGATTCAGTCGCCCCGCCACGGTAAACATGTACTCCCGCGCCTCGTCCGGGTTGTTACCGATAATGCCGTCAAGGATTGCTTCCTTGATGGCATTTTTTATTTCGCCGACTTGCTTGCACGGGGGCAGGTGGAAAGTCTCCATGATCTCCTCCCCGCTGACGGGCGGCTGGAAGTTTCGTATAGCATCCTTCTCCTCCACCTCCTTGAGCTTCCGTCGGACGATCCTGAAGTTCGCGAGATAGCGCTTCACCTTCTCCTCGTTCTTGGAAGTAATGTCGGCCTCGGCCAGCAGCATGAGGTCGTCGATATCGTCCCCCGCGTCGAAAAGCAGGCGGCGGACGGCGGAGTCGGTGACGCCCTCCTCGGAGAGGACGATGGGGCGCATGTGGAGGAAGACCAGCTTCTGTACGTATTTCATCTTCTCGTTCATCGGTAGCTTGAGGCGGCGGAAGAGCCGTTCTACCATTCGCTCCCCGACGTGATTATGGCCGTGGAACGTCCAGCCTTGTCCCTCGACGAACCGCTTGGTGACGGGCTTGGCGATGTCATGCAGGAGGGCGGCCCAGCGTAGCCAGAGATCCTCGGAGCGGGTGCTAACGCCGTCGAGCACGGCGAGCGTGTGGTAGAAATTATCCTTGTGGCCGATCCCTTCGACCTGCTCGACGCCCTTCAGGGCGGTCAGCTCGGGAAAGAAAGTCTCCAGCAGCCCGGACTCGTCAAGGAGCTTGAGGCCGACGGAGGGTCGCGGCGCGAGCATGATCTTGTTAAACTCGTCGATGACGCGTTCCCCGGAGACAATCGCGAGGCGTTCGCGGTTGGCCTTGATCCCCTCGAAGGTGACGGGATCGACGCGGAATGCCAGCCGGGTAGCGAAACGTATCGCCCGCATCATGCGCAAGGGATCATCGGAGAAGGTGACGCGCGGGTCGAGTGGCGTTCGGATCACGCCGTCGTGGAGATCTTGCAGCCCGTTGAAGGGATCGACGAGCTGCTCGCGGTCGTCGCGGTTTAGCGAGAGGGCGAGGGCATTGATGGTAAAATCGCGCCGGAGCTGGTCGTCTTCCAGGGTCCCCGGCTCGACGGATGGTTTGCGGGACTCGGGCGAGTAGGATTCCTTGCGCGCGCCGACGAACTCGATCTCCATGCCCTTGTACTTGAACATGGCGGTGCCGTAGGTCTTGAAGATGGAGACGCGCGCGTTGCCCAGTCTTCGCGCGGCCTCCCGGGCGATGGCGACCCCGTCGCCCAGGGCGAGGATATCGATGTCTTTTGACGGGCGCTTGAGGAGCAGGTCGCGCACGAACCCGCCGATGACGAATAGCTTTACTTGTTGCTCGTCGGCAATCCCGGCGAGTGTATCGAGAATTTGTTTTTGCAGTGGAGTGAACATGTTGACGGGTTTAAACGATCCCCGAGAACCCCATGAAGGCCATTGCCAGCAGCCCGGCGGTGACGAGCGATATGACCGGGCCTTGCAGGGGAGCGGGCACGCGGGTAAGCGCCAGTTGCTCGCGAATCCCGGCGAAGATGACGAGTGCCAGCCCGAATCCCAGCGCGGTGGACGCGGCGAAGACGAGAGATTGTAGCAGGTTATAATCTTTCTGTATGACCATGATCGCGACCCCGAGGACGCAGCAGTTCGTGGTGATCAACGGGAGGAAGACCCCGAGGGCCTGGTAGAGTGCCGGCGTCGCCTTCTTGAGGATGATCTCGACGATCTGCACGAGCGTGGCGATAACGAGGATAAAGGCGATGGTCTGCATGAAGGCGATGCCTGACGGGTCGAGGATTGTTTTCTGGATGATGAAGGTAACGAGCGTCGCCAGGATCATCACGAAGGTGACCGCCCCCGTCATGCCCAGTGCCGTTGGGACGCTCTTCGAGACGCCCAGGAAGGGACATATTCCCAGGAATTGCGCGAGGACAATATTGTTGACAAATACCGCGGTGATAAATATGAGCACGTATTCCATGACAGGCTATTAAAGGGTTTTCTTTATTTTATTGACGAGCGCGATCAGGTAGCCCAGCGCGATGAAAGCGCCCGGGGGGAGGACGAAGAGGAGTATCCCGTAGCTCTCGTCGTAGAGGGGAACGTCGAAGAGTTTCCCGCTCCCGAGGATCTCCCGCGTGCATCCCAGCAGCGTCAGGCCCAGCGTGAATCCCAGTCCCATCCCCAGCCCGTCGAGGATGGAGAGCAGGGTCCCGTTCTTGGAGGCGAAGGCCTCCGCGCGCCCGAGGACGATACAGTTGACCACGATAAGGGGGATGAATATGCCGAGGGCGGCGTGTAGCGACGGCAAGTAGGCCGCCATGCATATCTCGAGGATAGTCACTACCGTGGCGATGATCACGATATAACCCGGGATGCGGATCTTGTCGGGGATCAAGTTGCCGACGAACGAGATCGTCGCGTTGGACAGGAGGAGCACGAAGGTTGTTGCTAATCCCATCCCCAGGCCGTTGATTGCCGAGGTAGTAACCCCGAGCGCGGGGCACATGCCCAGCAGCAGGACAAAGATCGGGTTCTCCTTGAAGAGGCCGTTAGAAAATATCTTCCAGTTATTCATGGCGTCGGGTATAAGGGTTATCGTTTCACGGGGAGGGACTTCTCGACGCTGGTAGCGCCCGAGGTAGCGTCCGTTGCAACCTTCGTCGTGTCGGGGGCAGCCTCCGTCTTGACGCTGGTAGCGCCGGAAGTAGCATCCGTTTCAACGCTGGTAGCGCTGGAAGCAGCCTCCTCCTCGACACTGGTAGCGCCCGAGGCAGCATCCGTTTCAATACCGGTAGCGCCGGAAGTAGCGTCCACGTTCCCGTTGAGCGCCCTACTTGCCCGGTTGACGGCAGAGAGAAAAGCGCGCGAGGAGACGGTAGCGGCAGTGATGGCATCGATCTCGCCGCCGTCCTTACTTACCCGCAGCCCCTTGCTCCCGGGGATCTTCCCGGTGACGTCGCCCTTGTTCCCGCCGGCGAACCAGACATTCATCTTGGAGCCCAGTCCCGGGGTCTCCTTGTGTTCGAGCACCGTGTAATTATAGATAGCCCCGTCGGTAGTAAACCCGACCATCAGCAAGATCCTCCCGCTATACCCCTCGTTCGAGAAAGTCTTCACGGCAGTCCCCACCCGTTCGCCCTCCAGGCTGGCGGGGAAAAGCACCAGCACCTCCTCGTTAGCGGTTCGCAGCGTGTCGCACTCCTCCATCGGGTTATTATCGAACGGGGGGAGCACGTCGCGTATAGCGGCCAGCTGGTTTTGCAGCCTCACCTTATCGAGCCTCTCGGCAGTGAGCGCGTTGATACCGGCCACGGAGAGCGCCGAGAAAAGCGTGATGACGCACGACGCCAACACCATATTCTTGAAGTTCGAATCCAGTCTCTTTTTCATGATCAGGCGAATCGCTTGGGTTTACAATACTTGTTGATCAGCGGGGTGCAGGCATTCATGATCAGGATAGCGAAAGACATCCCTTCCGGGTACGCGCCGAAGTTCCGGATAACGATCGTGAGCACCCCGATGCCGACGCCGTAGATCCACATCCCTCGGCGCGACATGGGCGACGTGACATAATCGGTAGCCATGAAGATTGCCCCCAGCATGACCCCGCCGGAAAGCAAGTGGAAGAGCGGGCTAGCGTACGCGGGATTACTCCAGTGAAGAACCCCGGAAAAGAGCGCGATCGCGAGAAAGATCGACACCGGCACGTGCCACGTGATGACGCGCCTGAGCAGCAGGTAGGCGAAGCCCAGCAGGAGCGCGAAGGCGGAGATCTCGCCGAGGCTACCGGCCACGCCGCTTCCCGTCCCCAGCTCCAGCAGGGAGTGTTCCCCTCCCGGGAGAAGCTCGGCGAAAGGCTTCTGCGTCCGCAACGCCTGCTTGACGAGCACCAGCGGGGTAGGGCCGGTCACCGCGTCCGTCGTCTCGAAGCCATTCGGGACGGGCCACGTGGTCATCTGCACGGGAAAAGAGATCAGCAGGAAGACGCGCCCCACGAGTGCCGGGTTAAAAATATTATTCCCCAGCCCGCCGAAGCTCATCTTTCCGACGCCGATGGCCACGAGCGCGCCCAGCACCACGAGCCACAGCGGGATCGTGGAGGGAAGGTTAAACGCGAGCAACACGCCGGTGATGATTGCCGAGCCATCCTTGATCGCGACGGGTTGTCGCCACAGGTATCTCTGGATGATATACTCGAAGAGCACCGTCGACGCCACCGCCGCGATCGTCACGCGGAGCGCTCCCCAGCCGAAGAAAAAGACGGAGCAAAACAGCGCCGGGAGCAACGCGACGAGCACCCCGTACATGTTTCTCTCGATGGAGTCCCCGCCGTGGACGTGTGGCGAGGGGGATACGATGAGTGTATTCATGGTAGACTATTTTCTCGATTTAATCATCTGCCCGACGCGGCTCTTGCCCAGCCGGATCACGTCCAGCAGCGGGCGATACGCGGGGCAGGCAAAGCTACAAGCGCCGCACTCGATACAATCCATCACCCGTTCCCGTTCCAGCTCGCCCGTCCGCTGGTACTCGCCGAGCGTCATCAGCAGGTACGGCTCGAGGCCCATCGGGCACACCTGCACGCACCTGGTGCAGCGGATACAGTCGCGGTAGGGCTTCCTCAGCGCCTCGCCGACAGGGATCACCAGCACGCCGCTTGTCCCCTTCGTGACGACGGCGTCCGTGCTTGCCAGTGCCTTCCCCATCATCGGGCCGCCGTTGATCACCTTCCCCGTGTCCCCGGGCAGCCCGCCGGCGGCTTCTATCAGGCAAGCTACCGGCGTGCCCACGCGGCAGAGGTAATTGCCGGGACGCGCCAGCGACTTGCCGGTGACCGTCACGACGCGCTCGACAAGCGGCTTGTGCATCGTGATGGCCTCGTACGCGGCGTACACCGTCCCCACGTTGTGCACCACGACCCCAACGGAGATGGGAAGCGCGCCCGACGGGACATGCCGGCCGGTGGTGGCCTCGATCAGTTGCTTCTCGCCGCCCTGGGGGTACTTCACCTTGAGCGGGCACACCTTGATCCCCAGCGCGTGCTTCGCGACGGCCTCGCGCATCTTCGCGATCGCGTCCGGCTTGTTATTCTCGATACCGATAATGGCTTGCTCCACCCCCAGCGCCTTCATCAGGAAGCGCGTGCCGATCAGCAACTCGCGTCCCCTCTCGACCATCAGCCGGTGGTCGGCCGTCAGGAAAGGCTCGCACTCCGCGCCGTTAACGATCAATATCTCCGGGCGACTACCGGTAGGCGGGGTCAGCTTCACCCGCGTGGGGAAGGTCGCGCCGCCCATCCCGACGACTCCCGCCGCTTGTATGGCCGACAGCATCTCCTCCCTGGAGTAGGCGGAGAGGTAGCGATCAGGGGACTCCCGTTGCTTGACGCGATCGTCCCACTCGTCGCCCTCCACGCGAATCACCACGGCGAGACGGGCGTACCCACTGGCGTCCACCGCCTCCTCCACGTTGAGCACCACCCCGGAGACGGAGCTATGCACGTTGGCCGAGATAAAGCCGGCGGCCTCGCCGATGAGCTGGCCTACTTTCACGCGGTCGCCCTTCTTGACCAGGGGGAGCGCCGGAGCGCCGATGTGTTGTGACAGCGGTATCGACACCCGTTCCGGCAGTGGAAGCGGTGTTATCGCGCTGCCCGACGAAAGCTTCTCGCGCGGGGGGTGAATCCCTCCCAGTGTAAATGTTTTCAGCACGGTATTTTAGTTTTCAAATTCAATCCTGGACAACTCTACCTTCCGCGGCGGGAAGTTTTCCTCGCGAATGGCTCCCGTGGGGCAGGAACTGACGCACTTGCGACAGAGCCGGCACTTGTGGAAATCAATATACGCGAGGTTATTCTCGACGATGATCGCGCCGAACGAGCAATCTCTCGCGCATTTCCCGCACCCGATGCAGGACGCGCCACAGGCCGCGCGGGAGAGCGCCCCCCGGTCGCGGTTAACGCAGTTGACGAACACGCGTCGCGCCTTGACGCCCTTGTCGCGCAACTCGATGATCCCTCTCGGGCAGGCCTTCGCGCAGGCGTCGCACGCCACGCAAGCCTCTTCGCGCACGACGGGTAATCCCGTGGACTCCTCCACGCGGATCGCGTCGAAGGCACAGGCGCGCGCGCAGTCGCCGAGACCGAGACACCCGAACGGGCAGGCGCTCTCCCCGCGGTACAGCGCGTGTTCCACCGCGCAGGAGATATAGCCGTCGTAGCGACTATAACGCGGACGCCGCGCGCGATCGCCGCCGCACCTCACCACGGCCACGCGCGGGACACGCGCGCTGGCTTCCAGCCCCAGCGCGGCGGCGATAGCGGGCATCGTTGTCTCCCCGCCGACGGGGCAGCACAGCCCCTCCAGCGTGTTCGCCTTGACGATGGCCTCCGCGAACCCCCGGCATCCCGGTTTCCCGCATCCCCCGCAGTTCGCGCCGGGGAGAAGTGCCTCTACCCGGTCGATCCGCGGGTCTTCCTCCACCCGGAACTTCCGGGCCACGAGGTACAGGATCACGGCAGACGCGATCCCGGTGGCACACAACGAGACGGTAGTGTAGAGAATAATACTACTCATATGGTATTCATGTTGATTTGCCTGGATAAATCACGGGAGTTCGATGGTGAACGTGATCTCCCGGGAGAGCCGTTCCCGCCGAAAGAAGAGAAAGCAAAAGTAACCGGCCACCGCGACCAGCGCCGCGATTGCTGCCGTCACGTCACCGGCGAGCGTCGAGAGAGCCGCTACCGTGCCGATCGCCAGCACCGAGGGTATCGCGTAGGCCAGGAGCACCGCCCGGGCAGCGCGCCCGCCACTCACCCGCACCGTCGCCCGTTCACCGACCCGCGCCCGCGTCCCCGGTTGGCGGACGACAATCTCCCGCGTCCCGTCCGCGGGATTACCGCAAGCCCCGCGCGCCCGGCATCCCTCGCAGGCCGCCGCGCGTTCGATGCTCACCGTGATCGCGTCGCCTTCCACGCGCGTCACCGTCCCCTCGTGTTCGATAACGTTTCCCATCATCATTTCTTGCGCGCGAACACCTGCACGGGCACGCCGGTAAACTTCCAGTGCTCCCGGATCTTGTTCTCGAGAAACCGCTTGTAGGGCTCTTTCACGTACTGCGGCAGGTTACAATAGAAAGCGAACGCCGGCGTGCGCGTCGGCAATTGCGTGACATACTTGATACGGATATATTTCCCCTTGATAGCCGGGGGAGGAAAGCTCTCGATCTCCTCGAGCATCACGTTATTCAGCTCCGAGGTTTTGATCTTCTTCTTCCGGTTGCGGCAGACTTCTACCGCGGCTTCCAGCGCCTTGAGCAAGCGTTGCCGCGTCAGCGCGGAGGTAAAGAATATATCCACGTCGTTAAACGGGGCGAGGCGTTCGCGCAGCACCCGTTCGTACTCGCCCGTCGTCTTGTGATCCTTCTCGACCAGGTCCCACTTGTTGACCAGCACGACCACGCCTTTCTGGTTGCGCTCGATCAGGTGGAAGATCGTCATGTCCTGCGCCTCCAGCCCGCGCGTCGCGTCGAGCAGCAACATGCACGCGTCCGAGTCCTCGATAGCGCGCACCGACCGCATCACGGAGTAAAACTCCACGTCCTCGTGCACCCGTGATTTCTTCCTCAGCCCGGCCGTGTCTATCAGCATGAAATCGTGACCGAAGCGATTATACCGCGTGGCCAGCGCGTCGCGCGTCGTGCCGGCGATCTCCGTGACGATATTCCGTTCCTCGCCGAGCAGCATGTTTATCATGGAGGACTTGCCCACGTTCGGGCGGCCGACGATCGCGATCTTCGGCAGCGCGTCCGTCTCCTCTCCCTCTTCCGCGGCCAGGTGCGAGACCACCTTGTCGAGCAGCTCGCCAGTCCCGGAGCCGTTCACGGACGAGACGGGGAACAGCTCGCTGCCGATCCCCAGCCTGAAAAACTCCTGCGCGTCATACATCCGCTCGCCGTTATCCACCTTGTTAACCACGAGGTAGGCCGGCTTGTCGACCCGCCGCAGGAGGCGCGCGAAGTCCTGGTCAAGGTCGGTAATGCCCGATTCCACGTCGCACATGAACAGGATCACGTCCGCCTCCTCCATCGCCAGCAGCACCTGCTTGTTGATCTCCTCCTCGAAGAGATCCGACGTGCTGGAGACGTACCCGCCGGTATCGATCACCGAGAATTCCTTCCCGTTCCATTCCGATTTCCCGTAGTTCCTGTCCCGCGTCACGCCGCTCTCCTCGTTCACGATCGCCTGTCGCCCGCCCACCAGCCGGTTAAAAAGGGTCGATTTCCCCACGTTGGGACGCCCCACGATAGCCACTATATTACTCATGTCTCTTTAGATTTACCGGGCACGGCGTTAGAGTTGCTTGTACCCGAAGTTTTTTAATTCATTTTCCTTGTCGCGCCAGTCCTTGAGCACCTTCACGTAGAGGTTCAGGAAGACCTTCTTCCCCAGGAACGCCTCGATATCCCGGCGCGCTTCCGTCCCGACGCGTTTCAGCGCGATCCCCTGGTGGCCGATCAGTATCCCTTTCTGCGAATCCCGCTCCACGTGTATCACCGCCATGACGCGCGCGAACCGCTCTTCTTCCTTGAATTCCTCGATGACGACCTCCACCGAGTACGGTATCTCTTGCTCGTAATGCAGCAGGATCTTTTCCCGGATAATCTCCGTGACGAAGAACCGCGTCGGCATGTCCGTCAGCTCGTCTTTCCCGAAGTAGGGCTCGCCCTCCGGCAGCAGCTCGACGATCCGCTTGAAGAGGTTCTCGACGTTGAAGTTCTCCGTGGCCGAGACGGGGAATACTTCCGCCCCCGGCAACGTCTCGCGCCACGCGTCGAAGAGCGCGTCGAGCTTCGCGGGCGACGACAGGTCGACCTTGTTAATCACCAGCAACACGGGCGCGTCGCGCCGCTTGACCCGCTCGATAAAGTCGGCGTTCTTGTCGCGCGTCTCCACGACGTCCGTCACGTAGACGATCACGTCCGCGTCCTCGAGCGCCGACCGGGAGAAGTCGAGCATGTATTCTTGCATCTTGTAGCTGGGTTTGACCACGCCGGGCGTGTCCGAGAAGACGATCTGGTAGCCCGCGTCATTGACGATACCTTTAACGCGGTGTCTCGTTGTTTGCGCCTTGGCCGTGATGATGGATAACCGTTCTCCAACTAACCTGTTCATCAGGGTCGATTTCCCAACATTGGGGTTCCCCAGGATACTAACGAAACCTGCCTTGTGTGCCATGTCTTGTTGATTTTGACGCGAAGGTAAGATAAAATCAGGAAACGACAACCAGACCGGGAACGGGGGGGGGCGGCCGTAGGGTGCAGGCGCGGAAGTTCCTCCCGGCGACACGCGCTCGCTCGCGTTAAACTAAAATTTTACCTCTTGTACTCGCGGGCGTCGTCAGCTGTTACCTGAATTCTTCCTTGTCAACTC
>JAITJA010000134.1 GCA_031279175.1 Odoribacteraceae bacterium | reverse complement strand
CTCGTCAATCTCGACGACGTGTATCACGGCGTGTCCTCTCCCATGAACGTCATCGCCCCGCATCGTCTCTTCGCCGGGCTACCCACGCGGTTCGACGTGGGCAGGTATCACTCCTGGGTCGTCGATCCCCCGGCGCTACCCGACGAATTCGAGGTGACGGCCGTCGACGATAACGGGCATGTCATGGCCATCCGCCATCGCTCGCTCGACCTGCACGGCGTGCAGTTCCACCCCGAGTCTGTCCTTACCGCCAACGGGAAAGAGATCATGAAACGCTTCCTCATCGCTTAATCACACGACATGAATACAACTACCACACTACCGGCCGTGCTCTCGCGCCTGCTCGAGCACCGCTGTCTCACCAGGCAGGAGGCGCGCGATATCCTCGCCGATATCTCCGCCGGACAATATAACGAGAGCCAGATAGCGGCGTTCATCACGACCTATCTCATGCGAGGCGTCTCCGTCGACGAGGTGCTCGGGTTTCGCGACGCCCTCCTCGAGTCCCGCGTGAACGTCGACGCGCTGCGGGAATACGATCCCGTCGATATCGTCGGCACGGGCGGCGATGGCAAGAACACCTTTAATATATCCACGGCCGCCTGTGTCGTCGTCGCCGCCGCCGGGTACAAGGTCGTCAAGCACGGGAATCACGGGGCAACGTCTATCAGCGGCGCGTCTAACGTCATGGAGGAGCACGGCGCGCGATTTACCCGCGACGTCGACGCGCACAGGAGATCTCTCGACGCGACGAATCTCGCCTACCTCCACGCCCCGCTCTTCCACCCGGCACTCAAGACCGTGGCGCCCGTGCGCAAGGCCCTCCGCGCACGCACTTTCTTTAATATCCTCGGGCCGCTCGTGAACCCCGTCATGCCCCGGCGGCAGGTGCTCGGCGTTTACGACCTGAAGATGGCGCGCCTCTATAATTATATCTACCAGGAGAGCGCTGTCGAGTTTACTATCGTGCACTCGCTCGACGGATACGACGAGGTGTCGCTCACCGCGCCCTTCAAGCTTATCACGCCGCGCTCCGAGACGATCCTGTCACCGGCAGATCTCGCGCTGCCCCGCGTCTCGCCCGCGGCGCTCTCCGGGGGAGACACGACCGCCGGCGCCGCGCGGTTGTTCGATGACGTTCTCGATAACAAGGCCGGCGAGGAGCGGGCAAGCGTCGTCATCGCTAACGCTGCCATCGCCATACGTACCATTAACCCCGCCGCGTCTCTCGACGATTGTATCGAGGAGGCAAGGGAGGCGCTCGTCTCCGGGAAGGCCCGCCAGACCTTCAATCGTTTCATCGCCATCAATAGTCAATCATGAACGCGCCAACAGGGAATATCCTCGAGACGATCCTCGTCAACAAGTGGAACGAGGTCGCGCGACAGAAGGAGGAGTTGCCGCTCCACCGCCTCGAACGCGCCATCCGCCTGCAACCTCGCCAGCCTCTCTCCTTGAGTGCCGCGCTCCTCGCCTCCCCCACCGGCGTGATCGCCGAGTTCAAACGCCGCTCGCCGTCACGCGGGTGGATCGCGCCGGCAGCCGACGTCGCGCGCGTCACCGCCGCCTACCAGGACGCCGGCGCCGCCGCTATATCTTGCCTCACCGACGAGCGGTTTTTCGCCGGGGGCTTCACCGACTTTGAACGCGCGCGCGCCGTCGTTACCCGCGTGCCGCTCCTGCGCAAGGATTTCATCGTCGACGTTTACCAGGTGTACCAGTCGCGCGTGCTGGGCGCCGACGCGATTCTACTGATCGCCGCCTGTCTCACGCGGGAGGAGACCAGGGAACTCGCCGCGCTCGCCCGGAAACTCGGCATGGAGACGTTGCTCGAGATCCGCGACGAGTCGGAACTGGATTATATCGCGCCGGGCGTCGAGGCCGTCGGCGTGAATAGCCGGGACCTGCGCGATTTCTCTACCGACGTCAACCGCGCGCGGGAGCTGGCGCGCTGCCTGCCACCCGGGCCCGTACCCGTGGCAGAGAGCGGTATCGACTCGCCTGCAACTATACGCGACCTCCGCGCGGCAGGCTTCCGAGGGTTTCTCGTCGGCGAACACCTCGCCCGCGCGACAGATCCCGGGCAAGCACTGGAAGACCTCTTGGCGGGAGTGGTATCGTGAAGATCGCTGTCAAGGTCTGCGGGATGACGGATCCCGCGAACATCCGCGCCGTCGCCGCGCTGCCCGTCGACATGCTCGGCTTTATCTTCCACGCGCCGTCGCCGCGACATGCCGCGATGCTTGATCCCTCCGTCGCGCTTGCACTGCCGCGCCCGCCGCTCCGGGCAGGGGTCTTCGTCAACGCCAGCGTCCGCGACGTGCTGGAAGTGGCCCGCGCGCGTCACCTCGACATCGTCCAGCTGCACGGCGACGAGTCGCCCGCCGACTGCCTGCGCGTCCGGGCTGGTGGCCCGCGCGTCATCAAGGCCATCCCCGTGGGCGAGGGCGATAACCCGGCCATCGACGCGCTGCCTTATGTCGACGCCTGCGATTACCTCTTGTTTGATACGCGCTCTACAGGACGCGGCGGCTCCGGCCAACCGTTTGACTGGTCGCTCCTCGACGCTTACGACGCGCCGCGGCCGTTTATCCTCTCCGGGGGAGTCTCGCCAGCAGACGCGCCGCGCCTGCGCGCGTGGAAACACCCGCGCCTGCACGGCGTCGACCTGAATAGCCGCTTCGAGACCATGCCCGGGATCAAGAATACCCTCGCCATACAACATTTTATCCAAGAACTAAACAATTGACACATGAACAAGATCAACACCCTCTTCCGCGAGAAACACCAAAACGTGCTCTCCGTCTACTTCACCGCCGGCTTCCCGGGCCCCGACGACACGTTGCCCGTCATACGCGCGCTCGCTAACGCCGGCGTGGACATGATCGAGATCGGCGTGCCTTTCTCCGATCCCGTCGCCGACGGGCCGGTCATACAACAAAGCGGTACGGCGGCTCTACGCGGGGGCATGACGCTCGAGAAATTGTTCGCGCAGCTCTCCGCCGCGACCGATAAGCCACGCGTGCCGCTCGTGCTCATGACTTATCTTAACCCATTGTTGCGATATGGTTTCCAGGAAGCGTGCCGCTCTTGTGTCGAGGCCGGCATCTCCGGCTTGATCGTCCCTGACTTGCCGCCGCGCGCGTTCTGGAGCGACTACCGCCATTTCACGAGGTACCACGACTTGAACATGATTCTCCTTGTCGCGCCCGGCACATCGCCTTCCCGTTTCCGGGCGATCGACGCGCTCTCCGGCGGCTTTATCTACATGGTCTCTTCCGCGTCTGTCACCGGGACGCGCGACAATTTCAGCCAGGAGACAATCGACTATTTTCGCTACATCAACTCCCTTCCCTCCCGCAACCCGCTCATGATCGGTTTCGGCGTTTCTAACAAGGCGACCTTCGACACGGCGTGCCAACACGCCGCCGGCGTCATCATCGGTAGCAAGTTCGTCTCTCTCCTCGGGCAGACCGACACGCCGCGCGAGGCCGTCAACCAGCTTTTCCGCTCGATCTATTACTGACCCCGCTCCCGGACGACAGGAACGCGCGTTAGCGTTCCCGGTAAACCACGTCGACGACGCGGGCGAAGCCGTCATACTCGACGCGTCGGGAAATAGACGTCGTCGCGCCGTTCACGGGATAGAAGCCGACGCGCCCGCCGGAAGAAGGATCGTGCGAGGCGACAATCAACTCGAATTGGCGCGACATGAACTCCGGCGACTGGTCAGCCAGGCTCGTCAGGTCGACATGCTCGTAGAGATTAAACTTCAGTAACGTGATCTCGCCGGGCACGTCGACGGCCGTTTGAATGCTGGTCGCGTTCGTCCCGAGGTGGTGCAAGTAAACCTTGTTGCCGACGGCGTAAAAGAGGAACGGGTACTGCGA
>JAITJA010000065.1 GCA_031279175.1 Odoribacteraceae bacterium | reverse complement strand
AATTGTTGCTTCCCCGCCACTAATTGTTGCTTCCCCGCCACTAATTGTTGCTTCCCCGCCACTAATTGTTGCTTCCCCGCCACTAATTGGTGGGTCCGTCACGGTGATTGGCGGGTGTTTCACGGTGATTGGTGGGTGTTTCACGGTGATTGGCGGGTGTTTCACGGTGATTGGCGGGTCCGTCACGTTGATTGGTGACTTTTTCTCGAGAAATGACGGGACCTCGGGGCGCGCGCCCGGGTTTTCCCTCCACGCGAATGGCGCGCGACGGGTGAAGAGGATAGATGTACTCGCGATGATCGCGAGTGATTTACCCGCGCGGTCGAGAATCGTTTTTTATCGCGCGCGGCGCAAGATCCGGGGTATGTAAGTGGAGACGTGCCGTGCTTTTTTTGCCTCGTAGACGTCGGCGATAGTGATGAGCAAGGCGGTTTCCTCCACGCCGCCGAAGGTCGGGTTGAGTGCCGTTCCGAAAGTCTTCATGGATGGCGAGAGGCTCATGTAGGCATTCACGAGCGGCGGGATATTCTCGCCGTGATCGCGCACTTGTCGCGAGAGGATCTTGTAATTTTCCTCGTAAGTCGCGCCGTTAAACACGCGGGTAAACTTCTCCTCGTCGAGTTGAATTTCCAGCGGGTTGATGGGCGTCACGAGCTTGTCGGTATCGCGGAAATACTTTTTCATGAAGTACAGGAGCATGTTCCGCGCCTCGATATTGAAGCTCGAGTACATGGTTGCCTTCCCGAAGAAATATTCCATCCCGGGGTTATCGACGGTTAGCGCGCCCAGCCCGTCCCACAGGTTATCCAGCGCGAAGAGTGACTTGCGTCCCATTCGCGTGGACTGGTAGAGCGGCTGGACGAAGGATCTTCCCAGCTCGATCATCTTGGGCAGGTAGTCGCGTTTGAACTGGCCTGACATCTTGAATAATTCCGTCGTGGCGAGATTAGGCTCGCCGTCCTTGTTCAGCGGGATGGCGTCGCAGAGGATGTAGCGGTACCCGCCGAGGATTTCCTTTTCCTTGGGGTCCCAGACGATTAGTTGCTGGTAGGGTGATTGCTCGTCGACGTCAAACTCGTCGATGTCGACTTCATTCCCGGTGCCGCCGCCAGCCGACCGGAAGGTCAGCTCGCGCAGTCGCCCGACTTCCCGGGTCAGGTTGGGGGCGCTGGCGGCGGTGAAAGAATAGATCTCGTTCGCGCCCTTGTTTGTCTTGCGGAGGAACTTGTCCTCGGTTAACTCTGCCGCGAGTTTTTCTTTCTCGACTGGATATATTACTGGTTTCATGCTGGATTAATTACGGTATTGATTTGTTCGCTTTACATTCGGTATACTTGTTCTTGAATTTCCCTTGCCCATTCCCTTGTTGTTTTGCTTTTGTCCAGGGATTGCCATGGGATTGGCGGGCCGATTTTGAGGGTGAAGGTGGATCCTTTTTTCTTGAATGTTTCTCGCGGCAGCATCATCATCTCGAGGTTGAGCTTGACGCCGAGGAGTTGCCTGAGTTGGAATACCCGGTAGAAGAGTGGGGAGTTGACGCCCGAGACGCGCACGGGGATGATGTCCCGGTGGTGTTTTATTGCTTTCGCGATGAAGTTTTTTTGCCATTCCGGGTCCTTGATGACCCCGTGATATTTCCGGCTTACCATTCCCGCCGGGAAGGTGATTATTTGCGCGTCTGAGGCGAATGCTTTTTCGATGTCGGCGGCGGCTTCTTTTGCTTGTCCGCCGTGCTTGTTAACGGGGAGGAATATATTGTTCAGGTTTTTGAGATTCATCAGCAGGTCGTTTACCGGGAATTTCAGGTTCGGGAATCGTTCCCCGAGGAAGGCGATCAGGATGATGCCGTCGGGGCCTCCCAGCGGGTGGTTTGACGCGAAGATATACCGTCCGTCGGCGCCTGGCAGGAGTTCTTCCCCGTCGACGCGGAAATCGACGCGCAGGTATTCGAGTATCCCGCGGGCGAAGTCGAGGCCTTTCCTGTCGCCATAGGTGGCAATGAACTGGTTGATCTCTTCCTGGTGAATCAGCCGCTCGAGCCAGGAGAAGACGAACGAGGGTATCCAGCGGGCTAATCCCGGGTTTTTGCTCTTGAATAGAGGTCTGATGAATATTGGTTTTATCGTATCTTCCATTGACCGAAAAAAGTTAGGAGGGCCTGGCCCCGGTTATAAACCCTGCAAAGTAAATATAAAATCCCGGCAGGGTCAAGGGCTTTTAGAGCGCGAACGAGAGGCGTTCGTTATTTTTAGTATATATACGTATGGTCGCGGGGCGACGGGTAAGGTGTACCGGCTTCCTTGTAAACAATGCTTTAAGGGGAACGGCAGGGGACTACGGCAGGGGAACGGCAGGGGAACGGCAGGGGACTACAAGAGGGCGCGATCTTCTTTTAAATCGTGGAAAGAAAAAGGGTGCGCGTTGTATGTGCACCCCCGGGAGCGTTCGCTTGGATTTTGTTTTGCCTGATTGTTATTGGACTTGTCTCGCCCGGGCGGTGTTAATTGCACAGGACGTAGATCACCGGGAGCAGTATTCCCGCGAGTAGTAACCATTTTCCCCTGCCGGCGACTCCCCGTTTTCCTTTCACGATCAGGACGCCCGACAGGGCAAGGAATATTAACGAGACGGCGAAAAGATCGGCAACGGGACTCCATCCCTTCACCTTGTTATAATGTAGCTTGTTGATCCAGTAAATAAAGTCGTTCCGCTGGTATTGCTCGTGGTCGACGCGACCGGTGGCGCGCGTGTAGACGCCTGTGCCGCCGTCGAGGATGAGCCGTTCGCTCCCCTCGTCCAGGGGCAACACGCGTTTCAGTGTCGGCAGCTCGTCCGCGCGCTCGTTCCATCGTGCTGCCACCTCCTCGCGGGAGAGCGCGGGTTCCATTTGCAGTTGCCCGTTGATGACGCGGTAGGCGGGGTCTTTCCCGTTCATGTGGTTCAGGAAGACGCCGGAGAGCGCGTACACGAGAGACACGCCCACCAGCAAGAACCCCGCGTCCCGGTGCGCGACCCGTAGCCAGCGGGAGAATCTATTCTTCCTCGATGACGTCATAATTCTCGCCATCCATGTAATAGATGGAGTAGTAATCCTTGCCCCGTTCTTTCATCCATGCTTTCATCTGCTGGATGTTTTCCAGTTCGGCGGCGCAGCTCTCGGCGGAGCCGTCTTCCTTTGTTTTCTGCTCGTTCACCTCTTTCTCGTGTTGGTCGATGAACTCCGAGGTCAGGCGGCGTTCTTTCACCACGCCTTTTACCTCTATCTTCGACCCGACCAGCTCCCGGTTAAAGCCTCCGATCTCTCCCATCGCTTCCACGCGGAAAGACGCCGCGCCGCTCTCCCCGACGATGAAACAACGTTTTCCGGAGTGCACGCACGTGTGCGTGACCGTTCCCCGCACGCCGACGCGCTTGTCGACGAGGTCGCCCGCCACGAGCAACAGGCTGTCTAACTCGTAAACGGCGATGGTTACTTGTTCCGTCGTCCTTGTTCCCGGGACATTCTGCTCCTTTTTGTTCTTACACGAGGCCATGCACGCGATGATGGCCATCATCAATACAAGTGTTCTCATTTTCTTGGTTTTTTAGTTATGAAACGCGGGAGTGCCAGCAGCGCCAGTAGGCCGGCGAATCCCGTGATTAGAATATACAATGAATGATATACCCGCCGCCGCCGGTCGTTCGGGACGAGGAGGCCCACCAGCAGGGCGGGCAACAGGTGCGCGAGCCACCCGCGGCGCCCGGTGAAATGCAGCCGGGGGTACAAGTACGCGCTATCCGGGTCGTCAAACGTCAGGTAGAAGGGGAAGATCCAGCTCGATAGACGTTCCCACGGGTCGGGCTGGTGGGCCACGCGATGCCGTGCCACCTGCTCGAGCGTCGTTGTCTTCAGGGCGTAATAGTCGCGGCCGGTGGGCGTCGTCACGGAGACATTCCAGTAGAGGAGATTCCCCATGATCACCATCCGGTCGCGGAGCAAGTCGAAGGGCGCGATATCGAGCTTCAGGGGGTGATACTTCCCGTCGCGCGCCTCGAGGATATACGCGTCGCCCTGCTTGCCGAAGAGGAAGCCGTAGAAGCGTTTGTCCGTCGCCTCGAACATGGAGAAGGCCGCCACCTCCACCTGTTCATCGACACGCGTGTCGCGGACGTACGGTTTCCCGTTGACCATCTTCAGGTGGAAGAGGTGGCCTGCCGCGTCGAGGGAGAAGTATCCCTCGTCGTAGGCCTTCCGCGGGTTGGGATTCCCGGACGACCAGCGGGCGGGGAAGCGATATCCCCGTCGTTCCAGGGCCTGCTGGAAGCGCGCGCTCTTCTCCTCGTTCACGCGGTTCGTCTTGCAGTCGATAAACTCTACCCGTTCCCCCAGCCGGAAGACGTCGTCGGGCATCTCGATCCCCACGCGCCGGGGCATGGACTCGAAGAGCACGTGCAGCCGCGTCGCCGGCGACCGCGTCACCTCCGGGTTATAGCGGAAGACGACCGACTTCGAGCGGAGTAGCGGCGGCGTGATCTCGATCCCCTCGATCGTTTCCGGCAGCTTCCCGTCGGCCATCAGCTGGCGGAAGTTCAGCAGCGGGAGTAGCGAGTCGCACTCTGCCTCGGAGAACTTTTTCCCGGAGAGGGTCGAGAGGGGCGTCTCGTCGTCACTGTAATCGATGACGCACAGCTCCCGCAGCAGCGAGGAGTAATACATAAATGGATAATGCTCCGGCACGCGGGTGGCCTTCTTCACGAGAGCGGGCAGCGCCCAGGCGGCAATTCCCGTGATAAACAGGAGCAGGATAACGCGAGTGGTATTCTTTTTCACGACAGTCTTTATTTATTGTACACCCTCCTTGAATCGCGCGGCGGCATGGAACGGGGCGCGGAAGGCCACCAGCGCGATCACCGCCAGCCACGGCAGGAAGGGGAGATAGCTCCCTGCCTTCCCATCGATGTAACAGGCGGCAAGTGCCCCGACGGCCACCAGCGCGTTCATCACCCGCTGTCTCCATGCCGGTTCGACGCACGCCCACGCCGTGAACAGGTAGCCCGAGAGCCCCGCCGCGAACCACGGCAAGGCTTGCCACGCGAGCGCCCCCACGATCTCCGGGGGGTAATAACTCGAGAGCCCCGCCCACAGCACCAGCGAGGTCGAGAGGTAGAGCGCCAGCAGCATGACGACGCCGTGTAGCAGCATGATCGAGAGCACCCGCGTCTCCGGCAGTGGCAGGTGCAGCGTCAGTTTCAACCGCCGCTCCGTCATCTCGGGGACGAACTGCGCCAGTCCCACCAGCACGCCCGTCGCCAGCGGTATCCACCGCAACGCCGCCGGCAGCAGGAAAGTCCCCTTGAGGATCATCCCCGTCCACGCGGCCACGGCCCCGTCCACGCGGAAAAGCTGTCCCGTGTGGATAAACGCGTACGCGACGTACGCCGCCAGGAGCAGGCCCGACAGCAGCAATGCCTGTCGCGTCTTGATCCATTCCTTGTAACATATTGCTTGAATCATCATCGTTTAATATTTACCTGTTAGACCGATAAAGGCGTCTTCCAGCGACAGGCGTTCCCCTGCCGTCTCGACCCTTGCCCCGAGCGCGTGCAGCCGTCGCGTCGCCTCTTCCGGCGGCAGGAAAGAGTAGCTCTCCCACTGTTCTCCCACCCGTCCCGCGTTGCAGAATCCCTCTCGCTCGCCGGCGGGGGCTGGCGCGGTGAAGCGGTAGCGCCGGAAGTTATCGAGGATATAACGCGTCGGCTCGTGCAGCAGGACGCGCCCGTAATCGAGGATGATACAGTCATCGACGAGCATCTCCATGTCCTGGATGATGTGCGACGTCAGGAAGATCGTCTTCTCCCCGTTCGCGGCGTACTCCTTTAAATATTCCACGAAGAGGCGGCGGTACCCGGGGTCAAGCCCCATCGAGAAGTCGTCGAGCACCAGCAGCTCCGGGTCTTGCGCGAACAGCAGCCCCAGCGCCACCTGCGAGCGTTGCCCGCGCGACATGGTATTGATCTTCTGCCTCCGCGACACCTGTAACTTCTCCAGCAGCTCGTGATACGCCTCCCGTCGCCAGCGGGGAAAGAAGCGGCTATAAAAACGTTCAATCTGCTCCGCGTTGAAATACGCGTGTTGCACGTGTCCTTCCAGCAGCAGCCCCACGCGCGCCTTGGTGGCCGGGGAGAGATTACGCGTATCCTCCCCGAACAACCGGCACGCGCCGGAGCGCGGCGTCAAGTAACCGTTCAAGATATTGATGATAGTAGTCTTACCGGTACCGTTCTTCCCCAGCAGCCCGAGGATCTTACCTCGTTTTACCTCGAAGCTCAGCTCCTCGTGGATCATCCGGCTACCGTAATAGTGCGTGACCTGCTCGCATTGTATGACATTCTCTTCCACAATTTCTCTTTTTTAATCCCGACGCGAAAAAACAACTATTTATTTTCTCTCGCAACCCCCGTTCGAGGGGATTATCGCGCGGGCCTGTCGCTATTCGCGGGGATCAATCGTCGCGGGCCCCTTTATTATTCCCCTTGCCGTTCCCCAGTCGTCCCTTGAGAGTGGCGAGCGCGCGTTGTTTTTGCGTCTTGACGGTATGAATCGAGATAGACAGGCGCTCGGCGATCTCCCGGTTACCCACGCCGGCGAGCGACAACTTGAAGACCCGCGCGCACTCTGCCGGCAAGCGTTCGACGGACCGGTAGAGTTCCCCCAGCATCTCCTCCTCGACCAGCTTCTCGTCGGTGCTATCCTCGTTTATTTCCCGGATGATGGCGGGCGCGTGCCGGCGTTGCACGAGCTGGTGTCGCAGCAAGTCGAGCGACAGATTGCGCCCCGCGCGATACAAGAACGCGTGCGCGGCGAGCAAGTCCGGGAACTGTCTCCGGCTTTCCCATAACCGCGTGAAAACCTCCTGCACCACGTCTTCCGCCAGCGCGTCGTCCTTCAGGATACTCCTGCAATAGAACCAGAGCGACCTGGCGCGCGTGTCGAACAGGTAAGAAATGGCTTCCTCTTTCCCTCTCGCGAGGCTATTTAGCAGGTAATCCGCGTCTTCCTCGAAGTGTTGATATGTCATCTCTCTTTCACGCATCACGCGAATGTAGTGAAAAATGCCCTCCGCCCGCGCCACGCCGGGGAGTTTCTTCCGGGAAGGGAAAAACGCGCCAGCGGCGCCGGGGGATCGCGAGCGGCACGCGCTCCTTGAACGATTAACACCGGGTTGCCAGGGGGGGACGCGACGGGGACTCCCGCGCGGCACGCGTCGCCGGCAAGGGATCTCCTCGCGACACGATTCCCCACGCGGGGGAAAAGGGCCCGCGCAACCGCGAGACGGTTTCCCCAACTTGGGGAAAAGGGCCCGCGCGACCGCGAGACGGTTTCCCCAACTTGGGGAAAAGGGCCCGCGCAACCGCGAGACGGTTTCCCCCATTTGGGGAAAGTGCCCCGCGCCACCGCGAGACGGTTTCCCCCACTTGGGGAAAGTGCCTCGCGCAACCGCGGGCCCTTTTCCCCAACTTGGGGAAAGTGCCTCGCGCAACCGCGAGACGGTTTCCCCCATTTGGGAAAGAGCCTCGCGCGACCGCGACACGGTTTCACTGACCTAGTGAAAGAGCCCCGCGCAACCGCGAGACGGTTTCACTGACCTAGTGAAAGTGCCCCGCGCGACCGCGACACGGTTTCACTGACCTAGTGAAAGTGCCGC
>JAITJA010000052.1 GCA_031279175.1 Odoribacteraceae bacterium | reverse complement strand
CGAGCGCGCCCCCGAAAGCTTCCACGATCGCCTGATGTCCGAGGCACACGCCCAGGATGCTCTTCGCGGCAGCATGACAACGGATGAGATCGAGGAGAAGCGGCGCCTCGGAGGGGATGCCGGGGCCAGGGGAGAGGATAATCTTGTCGAAGGCGGCGATAGCGTCGAGGGTAGTCTCGTTGCCGCGCAGCACCCGCACGTCGCGGTATCCCAGCTCGATGATGAGGTGGAAGATATTCCACGTGAAAGAGTCGCGGTTATCGAACACGAGTATTTTCATGGCACTTCAATTAATGATATTAGCGGCGGCCTCGATTGCTTTCTTCAGCGCGCCGAGCTTGTTATTTACTTCCTGCAATTCGGTCTCCTCGTTAGAACGGGCGACGATACCGGCGCCGGCCTGGTAATAGAGGACGTTATCCTTGCTGACGAACGAGCGGATAGTGATCGCGTGGTTCACCTCCCCGTTGAGGCCGATATAGCCGATGCACCCGCCGTAGAGCCCGCGCGACCCCTCGATATCGCGGATCAGCTGCATCGCTCGTTCCTTCGGCGCACCGGTGAGCGTCCCGGCCGGGAAGGTATCGGCGTGTATCTTGATCGTGTTGCTCCCCGCGGGGAGATCACCGGCCACGCGCGAGACGAGGTGGATAACGTGGGAGTAGAACTGGATCTCCTTGAAAAACTCCACGCGGACGTTGCTCGCGTTCCTTGCCAGGTCATTCCTTGCCAAGTCCACGAGCATGACGTGCTCGGCATTCTCCTTCGGGTCCTCGAGCAGCGCGCGGGCGAGTTGTTTATCCTTCTCGTCGTCGCCGCTCCTGCGGAACGTGCCGGCGATGGGATCGATATAAGCGCGCCCGCGAGCGACGACGCAATGTGCCTCCGGGCTCGAGCCGAACACGCGGAACGTCCCGAGGTCGAAGTAAAAGAGGTATGGCGACGGGTTAATCGATCGCAGCGCGCGGTACACCTTGAAGTCATCACCGGCGAAAGGGCGGGAAAAGCGCCGCGAGAGCACGATCTGGAACACGTCCCCGCGCTTGCAGTGCCGGATACCGCGGCGGGTTCGCTCCATGTACTCCTCGTCGGTACAGGAGGCCCGCTCCTCGCCGCGCGTGGAAAAGTTATAAGACGCGTAATCGCGATTGGCCAGCGCGGCAATCAGCTCGTCGACGCGGCTCTCCTCCCCGTCGGGCAAGTTCTCGACGATCGTCATTTCATTCTTGAAATGGTTCACGGCAAGCAAGTAGCGGTAGAAGATATAGACCATGTCCGGGATCTCCTCCATGCCGTCTGGCGGTGTTTCACCGGGGTCGACGTACCCGAAGTATCGCGCGGCGTCGTAGGCGGTATAGCCGAAGAGCCCGTTATAGGGCGCGTCCTCGCCGGTCACTTGCTCGCGGATGGCGCGGACGAAGCGATCGAGGAGCACCGGCACGCTCTCCTCGCGCGCGTCCCGTTCCTCGCGTTGTCCCCCGGGGTAGAGGAGGCTCGCGCGGTGATTCTTGACCTCGAAGCGCGCCATCGGTCGTATGCCGATGAAGGAGACGGAATTCTCGTTGCCGTGGAAATCCGAGCTCTCGAGCAGGGCAGATTCCGGGAAAGCGTCCCGGACTTTCAGGTAGATGCTGACAGGCGTTTGCAAGTCGGCCAGCACGGTAGTACTTCTCGCGTGTATCATGTTCGTGTTTTATGGAATGTTAGCGTGTTGAATATAGGTATCCATGTCCTTGTCGCCGCGTCCGGAGAGGCACACGACGACGATCTCGTCCGGCGCGAGGTTCGCGCGGTAGAGGGCCGCGAGCGCGTGCGCGGACTCGAGTGCCGGTATGATTCCCTCGAGGCGCGTCAGCTCCAGCGCGGCATCGAGCGCCTCCCGGTCAGTGATGGCGACCACCTCGGCGCGTCCCGAACGGGCGAGGTGCGCGTGCAACGGCCCGACGCCGGGATAGTCGAGCCCGGCGGACAGGGAATACGGCTCGATGACTTGCCCGTCCGCGGTCTGCATCAGGAGCGTCTTGGCCCCGTGGAGGACGCCGACGGAACCGAGATGTATCGTGGCGGCGGATTGACCGCTGTCGAGCCCCTTGCCGGCAGCCTCGGCCAGCAGGAAGCGCACGCGGAGATCGTCGAGGTAGGGAAAGATCGTGCCCGCGGAGTTGCTCCCACCACCGACGCAGGCGACGAGGCGATCGGGGTGCGCGCGTTTTTCAAGCGACCGCAGTTGCCTCTTGATCTCCTTGCCGATGACGGACTGGAGATGGGCCACGAGGTCGGGGTAGGGATGCGGCCCGACGGTAGAACCGATGATATAGTGCGTGTCGTCGGGATGGCAACACCAGTCGCGGATTGCCTCGTTCGTCGCGTCCTTCAGCGTCATGTTCCCGCTATTGACGGGGACCACCGTCGCCCCGAGCATCTGCATCTTCCGGACGTTCAGCTGTTGCCGCTGCACGTCGAGCGCGCCCATGTACACGACGCATTGCATGTCGAGCAACGCGCAGACGGTCGCCGTGGCCACGCCGTGTTGCCCGGCCCCGGTCTCGGCGATGA
>JAITJA010000186.1 GCA_031279175.1 Odoribacteraceae bacterium | reverse complement strand
TTTTTGTATACCCGGCCGTCGTCGTCACTGTAGAGGAAGGTGCACGCGCCGGTGTTGTCGAGCGCGAGGTCGATGATCATGCTGTATCCCCGGCTGTCGCGGCCGTTGATGTTGACGTGTTCTTTGTCGTTTTCCTCGTAAATAAAGGCGTACCGCCCGTCCTCGATGACGCAGAGGTTGTAGATGTAACCGTTGTATGGTCTACTTTCCGCGCCGTTGATGTTGACGTGCCATTTGCCGTTTTCCTTGTAGATGTAGGCGTGGTTGCCGCTCTCTGTCAGTCGTGGGTAGCCGACGCTCTCGTACCCCCGGCTATCGCGGCCGTTGATGTTGACGTGCCATTTGCCGTTCTCCTTGTAGCAATAGGAATATTTGCCGCTCTCGGTCAGTTGTAGGGCGTAGACGCTCGCGTACCCCCGGCTGTCGCGGCCGTTGATGTTGACGTGCCATTTGCCGTTCTCCTTGTAGATGTAGGCGTGGTTGCCGCTCTTGGTCAGGCGAGAGTCCGAGGCGTTCCTGTTGTTGATGACGCGCTCTTCGTGGATGTTGTAAGCGCGGGTGTTTTTACCATCCCGCTCGCGCGCGTACCACCTGCCCACGAGGCGGTAGTAGAACAAGGCGTTCGGTACGGAGAAGGAGTCGCCCTGGAAGGAGACTTCCTCGAAGGGCCCTTCCGCGACGCCGCTGTTCCAGACGTAATGGTCGTTCTCCATCCTGTACTCGAACATGTCGCCGTTTCCGGTGGTGGAATACGCGCCATCGAAAGGGCCTTGCACCGCGTCTTTCCAGTTCACGTACGTTTTGCCTTGCTGCTGGTAGATGACGGTATAGCCTTTTTCCTCGCGGACGTTCAGCTGGAGTATTTCGGGGGGTTCTTCCGACGTGATGACTCGCTTGCCGTTGAAGACGAAGGTGTAGGTTTGCTTGACGGCGTCGAAGGTGACGCAGGCGAAGCGATCCCCGCGGATGTCTTGTATGGCGAAGTATTCGCCGTAGTGTACTTGCTCGTTCTCCCCGAGGGTGTAGAGGACGACGCGCCGCGGTTCTTTCTCGTTTGGGCTGCCGACCATGATCGCGGGGAGCAGGAGGGTGGCCAGGATGGTGGTTGCTTTCATGACGTGGTGTATTTATGTTACGCGTGTTCGCGGTGTTGTCGCGGTTGTTGCTGGTGATGATCTCGCGGCGCTGACTACTCGCTAACGATCACGAGGTGGTAATTTTTTTTCCCGCTCTGTAGGAGGATGTACTTGCCTGCGATCAAGCGTTGTTCGTCGACGAGCATCTCGCTGTCGGTGATTTTTTCCTTGTTGATGCTGACTCCATTTCCCTTGAGCGCCCGCCTGGCTTCTCCCTTCGAGGAGAAGAGGGATGTCTTGACGGCCAGTAACTCGGCGAGCGGGATACCGGCCGTTAGCTCCTTCCTCTGGATGACGTGTCGCGGCACCCCGTCGAAGAGCGCGAGGAAGGTAGGCTCGTCGAGGGCACGCAGGGCGTCTTCCGTCGCGTTGCCGAAGAGGACGCGCGAGGCGGCGCGGGCCGTTTCGTGAGCTTCCTCGCCGTGGATGAGGCAGGTGACGGCGCTCGCCAGTACTTGTTGCAGGCGGCGGAGGTGAGGGGCCTGCCGGTGTTCGAGGATCAACGCCTCGATTTCCGCTGGTGGGAGGAGCGTGAAGGTCTTGATGTAACGTTCGGCGTCGTCGTCGCGACTGTTGAGCCAGAACTGGTAGAAGGCGTAGGGGGAGGTGCGGCGCGGGTCGAGCCAGACATTTCCCGATTCGGTTTTCCCGAACTTCGCGCCGTCGTTTTTCGTCATCAGGGGCCACGTCGCGCCGTATGCTTCCGCGCCGTCCTTCCTGCGGATAAGCTCCCCGCCGGTGGTGATATTCCCCCACTGGTCTGACCCGCCCATCTGCATGAGGCAGTTGTAATGGCGACGTAGGTGGAGGAAGTCGTACCCCTGCACGAGCTGGTAGGTAAATTCGGTGAAGGATAGTCCCTGCGAGGCGTCCGCGCCGAGACGTTTCTTGACGGAATCTTTAGACATCATGTAGTTCACGGTAAGATGCTTTCCGACCTCCCTGATGAAGTCGAGGAAGGTAAAATTCTTCATCCAGTCGTGGTTGTTGAGCATGATCGCGGCGTTTGGCGCGTCGGAATGGAAGTCGATGACGCGCGCGAGTTGCTCCTTGATTCCTTCCATGTTGTGGAGGATGGTCTCCTCGTCCAGTAGATTTCTTTCCAGCGACTTCCCGCTTGGATCCCCGATCATTCCGGTAGCTCCCCCGATGACGAAGATCGGCCTGTGCCCGGCAAGCTGGAAGAGTTTCATCATCATGATCGAGACGAGATGACCGACGTGGAGCGAGTCGGCAGTGGGATCGATACCGACGTATGCCGTTGTTTGCTCCTTGACTAATTGTTCCTCGGTGCCCGGCATGATGTCGTGTAACATGCCTCTCCACCTGAGTTCTTCGATAAAGTTCATTGTATTATCAATTCTAATGTTTGTGAATAACGATTTGGTAGATCTTGTTTGCAAAGTTGACGAGGTGATCGTAGAGCAGGCTTTCCTCCCTGGCGTCGGTGGAGATAATGTCGTAGCGCTTGTCGATCGCGTCCAGCAGGAAGAGTATCGCGCAGACGATGATCGCCATCTTTAACGCGCCGAATAGCATCCCCGCGACACGGTTCAGTAACCCGAGAGCCACCCATCCCGCTATCTTTGTCAGCAGCTTGCCCAGCAGGTGCGCCGCGATCACGATCAGCAGGAAGATGAGCGCGAAGGCAACATGGTAAGCGTAAGCCGCCGGGATGGCGACGAACTCCTGGAGAATGCCCTCGAAAGAGCCGCTCCAGCGCAACGAGAAGTAAATGCCCGCGACCAGTGCAATCAACGTGAAGACCTCCACGATTAATCCCCTGGAGAGTCCCCTGAAAGCCCCGTAAAGCAAGGGAACCAATAAGATGATGTCAACGTAATTCATGTTTCTGTTTTTGTTTGTACACGTTCTGTCGGGAAAATTCCGGTTTCAAAGGTAATGAAATGTCATGATTCCCCGCGTGTTTTCCCGGGTTTCAATTTTCGACGTCGTTTTGCCGTGAAACCGGCAATTTCTTACTACTTTCGCAGGCGTTAAGTTAAACGAGATATTATGTACAGGACACATACTTGCGGAGAGTTACGCGTTGGGAATCTTCATCAAACAGTTTGCTTGAGTGGCTGGGTGCAGCGGGTTCGCCGGCTGGGCGCGATGACATTCGTGGATATTCGCGACCGCTACGGGATGACACAGCTGGTCGCGGGAGAACAATCCCCGGGGGAGGTTAAACAAGCAATCGACCGGCTGGGACGGGAACACGTGATCCAGGCAAGGGGAACGGTGGTGGAGCGCGCGAACAAGAACCCCAAGATCGCGACGGGAGAGATCGAGATCATGGTGGAGGAGTTGCGCGTGCTTTCCGCGTCGGAAGTTCCCCCCTTCACGATCGAGGAGCAAACGGACGGGGGCGACGAGATCCGGATGAAATACCGGTATCTCGACCTGCGCCGCGCCGTCGTGCGGGAGAACCTGGAGCTGAGACACCGGATGGCGCGCGCGGTGAGGAATTACCTGAGCGACCTCTCCTTTATAGAGGTGGAAACCCCCGTGCTGATCAAGAGCACGCCGGAAGGAGCGCGCGACTTTATCGTCCCCTCGCGGATGAACCCGGGGCAGTTCTACGCGCTGCCGCAAAGCCCGCAAACGTTCAAGCAATTGCTGATGGTCTCCGGGTTCGATCGCTATTTCCAGATCGTGAAATGTTTCCGCGACGAGGACTTGCGGGCCGATCGCCAGCCGGAGTTCACGCAGATCGATTGCGAGATGTCGTTCGTGGAGCAGGAGGACGTGCTGGAGGTGTTCGAGGGGATGACCCGTCACCTTTTCCGGGAGATCCGCGGCGTGGAGACCGGGGCATTCCCGCGCCTGACGTGGGACGAGGCAATGAGCCGGTACGGGTGTGACAAACCAGACCTGCGCTTCGGCATGGAGATTACCGACCTGACAGGGATCGCCCGGGGAAAAGGATTCGCCGCCTTCGACGAGGCAGGGTACGTCGGGGCTATCCGCGTCCCCGGGTGCGCCGGTTACACGCGGAAGCAACTCGACGAGCTGACCGACTTCGTGAAACAACCGCGGGTGGGCGCCAAGGGACTGGTACACGTCCGTTGTCACGACGACGGGAGCCTGAGATCCCCCGTGGACAAGTTCTACCCGGGGGAGGACCTGAAAGGATGGGCAGTGGCTTGCGAGGCCATGCCGGGCGACCTGCTCCTGCTGCTCGCGGGGGAACGAGAGAAGACGCTGCCGCGGCTTTGCGAGCTGCGCCTGGAGATGGGCAATCGCCTGGGTGTACGCGACAAGAACGTGTTCCGGCCACTCTGGGTCACCGATTTCCCGCTGCTGGAATGGGACGAGGAGACGCGCCGCTTCTACGCGATGCATCACCCCTTCACCTCGCCCAAGCCGGAGGATATTGACAAGATGACGAGCGACCCGGGAAGCGCGCGGGCCAATGCCTACGACCTGGTGATTAACGGCGTGGAGATCGGTGGCGGGTCGATCCGTATACACGACGCCGCCTTGCAATCCAAGATGTTCGACTGCCTCGGGTTCACGCGCGAGGAGGCCGAGGCGCAGTTCGGGTTCCTGCTGGGGGCTTTCAAGTACGGCGCTCCTCCTCACGGCGGGATTGCCTTTGGGTTCGACCGCCTGGTATCTCTCTTTGCCGGCCTGGACTCCATCCGCGACGTGATCGCCTTCCCGAAGAATAACTCCGGGCGCGACGTGATGATTGACTCCCCGTCGGTCGTGTCGGCAGCACAACTGGACGAGTTGCGCATCAACGTGAACCCCCAGGAGACGCGGGAATAAATCATGCTATTTAACGAGGTCATCGGGCAAGAGGACATCAAGCGGCGGTTGCTCGCCTCCCTGCAAACGGGACGGGTAAGCCATGCCCTGCTTTTCAGCGGCGAGAGTGGTTTCGGACTGCTGCCGCTGGCGCTGGCATTCGTGCAATACCTCTTTTGCACGGGAGAGAAGGGGGATGACGCTTGCGGGACATGCCCGGCATGTCGGAAGATACAGAAGCTGATACACCCGGACGTGCACTTTGTCTTCCCCGTGGCCAAGACGCCCAAGGGGAAACTGAGCAACGACTTCCTCGAGGAGTGGAGGGAACTGTTACTGGAGAATCCCTACTGCGCGCTGGAGGATTGGATCGCGGCCATGGGCGCGGACGAAAACGTGCAGGCCACGATCTACGTCGAGGAGAGTCAAGAGATCCTGCACGAGTTGATGTTGAAATCGTACGAGTCCGAGTACAAGGCGATGATCATCTGGCTGCCCGAGAAGATGCGGGTCGAGTGTGCCAACAAGTTGCTGAAGATCCTCGAGGAGCCTTATCCCGGCACGCTTTTTATCCTGCTCTCCGAGCAACCGGGGGCCGTGATCCCCACGATTCTTTCCCGGACACAACGCTTGCGCGTTCCCCCGCTACTCCCCGGGGAGATCGCGCGCGAGCTGGAACGTCGCCACGGCTTGCCAGCGGACGAGGCCGCGGAACTGGCGCGCGTGGCACGCGGCAACTGGGGCAGGGCCTCGAGAATACGAGAGGACACGGAACAAAACGCGTATAACCAGGAGAAGTTTATACAGATGATGCGCCTCTGCTGGAAACGCGAGATGATGCCCGTGAATGACTTCGTGAAGGAGCTGGTCGAGCAGGGAAGGGAAGGACAGAAGAGTTTCCTGGCCCACGGCATCCGCATGATTCGCGAGAATTTCGTCCGCAACCTCGGCAAGCGGGAGCTGGTGTACATGACCGCGAACGAGAGCGCGTTCTCCGAGAAATTCGCCCCCTACGTGCACGAGAATAATGTCGTCGCGCTGCACGATGAATTCGAACGGGCATACAGCGATATCCTGCGAAACGGGAGCGGGAAAATCGTACTCACGGATTTATGCATTAAAGTCATGCAGAACATCTGTCCAAAATAACCGTCGCGACAAGCGGCTAAATCAACGTGATCATGAGTGAAGAGACAAATGAAGAGATACAAGAAGTGCAGGAAACCCCAAACGCGGAGAAGAAAATCATCCGCCACAAACCGGTTCCCGTGATAGACCACCGGCTGCTGACAAGCAAGCTGAACGTGCACGACTGGATGCAGGATCTACCCCGGGGCATGGCCGCCCCGGCCCTCGCGGAGGTGCGGTTTAAAAACACGCGCAAGGGATTCTACTCGAATCCAAGCGGCGTGTACCTGAAAGTCGGGGACATCGTCTCCGTCGAGGCCATGCAAGGACACGATATCGGGGTCGTCTCCCTGGTGGGAGAGCTGGTACAGGAACAGATCCGCCTGAAACGAATCGACATCGCGCGTAACCCGCTCAAGAAGATCTACCGGAAAGCCAGGCCACACGATATCGAAAAGTGGAAAGAGGCCATCGCCCTCGAACACGACACGATGCTTAAATCACGCGAGATCGCCGCCGAGCTGAAGCTGAACATGAAGATCGGGGACGTGGAGTACCAGGGGGATAAGACAAAAGCAATCTTCTACTATATCGCCGACGACAGGGTCGACTTCCGCAAGCTTATTAAGGTGTTGGCCGATACTTTCCGCACCCGCGTCGAGATGAAGCAGATCGGCGCGCGACAAGAGGCTGGACGCCTGGGAGGGATCGGGTCATGCGGGCGCGAACTCTGTTGCTGTTCTTTTATCTCCAACTTTATCTCTGTCTCTACCTCTTCCGCTCGCTACCAGGACGTGTCGCTTAACCCGCAGAAGCTGGCGGGCCAGTGCGGGAAACTGAAATGCTGCCTGAACTTCGAGGTGGATACCTACATCGACGAGCAGCGAGATTTCCCCTCCATGTCCATCCCGCTCAACACCGGCGATGGAATGTTATACTTCCAGAAGAAAGATGTCTTCGGGCGGACAATCACCTATTCTTTCGACAAAGAGGGACGGGGAGATATCGTGAGGCTACCCGTCGAGCGGGTCAAGGAGATCATTGTCATGAATAAACGAGGGCAGATCCCGCCAAAAGCCGCCGCCGCCGGGAGTAACGCGAACATGGATATCAAGTATACCGACGGCGTGGGAGAGGAAAGCCTGAGCCGGTTCGACGAAAAGAAAAGCAAGAAAAATAATCACAGAAACCGCAACAAGAGAAAGAAACCACAGCAGAACGGTACCGCGACAAGCGAACCACGCGGGCAAGGCAGTAACGAGAATAAAACCGGAAGGCCAGACAATGCAGCGAACAAGACAAGGACCGGGAGACAAGATCAACCCCGCCACCGCCCCGTGAAACCCGCGGACATGCCCAAACCCGAAACCAACTCTTAAATGAACACGCGATCATACCAATCCATCACGCCTACCGTCAAGACCATCCTGGTCATTAACATCGGCATATTCCTGCTGGCTAATATCCTCGGGGAACGCCTCGACATCACGCGAATCCTCGGGATGCACCTGCCCGGCTCGGAATACTTCGCCCCATACCAGTACGTCACGCACATGTTCACCCACGCCGACGTCATGCACGTCTTCTTCAACATGTTTGCCGTCTTCATGTTCGGGAGCGTGCTCGAGCGCGTCTGGGGGAACAAGCGGTTTCTACTTTATTATTTCGCCACCTGACTGGGAGCGGCCATGCTGCACTCCCTCGTGAGCTGGTACGAGTACCACCAGTTACAGGAGATGTTCCGGGCTTTCCAGCAAACCCCCGACGTCGGGCTGTTCGCCGAGTTCGCCCGGGAAATATACGGGAAGCATCTCCCCGCGGACATGACCTCGGCGCTCAACGAGTGGGCAACCCGACCAGAATCAAGCGCGGGATATATCCGGGAGGCCACGGAATTCTACAAAATGGCCATCGAGAGAGATCTGAACATCACGACTATCGGCGCTTCCGGGGCCGTCTTCGGGCTACTACTGGCCTTCGGGATGCTCTTCCCGAACACCCGGCTAATGCTCATGTTCATCCCCATCCCGATCAAGGCAAAATACTTCGTGATCGGGTACGGGGCCATCGAACTGTTCATGGGACTACAACACCAGACCGGCGATAACGTCGCCCACTTCGCGCATCTCGGGGGCATGCTCTTCGGGTTCTTTATCGTGCGCTACTGGCGCCGGCACGGTAAACGCTTCTATTAATGAATTACACCGGAGAAATACCCCGCGGGGGTAACCCCTGGAGCACCATCCAACGCTCCTTCAAGCAAGGATCGCCGCTCGCGCGACTGCTACACGTGAACATCGGCGTCTACCTGCTCGTCGCGCTTTTCCAGGCCTTCGCCTGGCTCGCCGGAACGCAAAACGCGGAACAGTTATCCCTGCATTACCTCGGCGCGCCCGCCGATCTCGCCCGCCTCGCCCGCGTCCCGTGGACGCCCCTCACCTACATGTTTACCCACCTCGGCTTCCTGCATCTCCTCTTTAACATGCTATGGCTATACTGGTTCGGCTCCATCTTCCGGGAACGCCTGCCCGGTAACCTCGTCGGGGTCTACCTCGCCGGGGGAATCGCCGGCGCCGGCGCGTACATCCTTGCCTACAACCTTCTCCCGGTTTTCGCGCCGGATCTCCCCCTCTCTTCCGCCATAGGAGCCTCAGGGGCGGTCATGGCCATCGTCTTTGCCGTCTGCACCTACCTCCCCAACCACCGGGTATACATCCTCCTCGTCGGCCCCGTCCGGCTCGTGCACCTGGCCCTCTTCACCGTCATCGTCGACGCGATAAGTATCCCGGGCGGGAACGCCGGCGGGCACATCGCGCACCTCGGCGGGGCGCTATTCGGATGCCTCTTCTCTCTCGCCGCGAGACGGGGAATAGACCTCTCCCGCCTGCCGCTACTACACCGCCGACCGGCCAAACGGGCGCGACGAAAAGTCAACATGCGCGTGGAATACAAGAAGGACGCGAAAGAAATGAGCGACAAGGAATACAACATGGAACGCAGGAAAAGAGATAACCGCGTCAACGAGATCCTCGACAAGATCTCCCGCTCCGGCTACGACAGCCTGACAAAGGAGGAACGCGAAACACTATTCAAGACCGGGAGACAATAACGCGACACTCCCTCTCGCTCCCTCTCGCTCCCTCTCCCCCCTGCCGTTCCCCCCAGCCGTTCCCCCCAAAAAAAACGCGCGAAACACTTTCCGGTTACAGGACAATCCTTACCTTTGCCGTGCATTTGGGGAATTAGCTCAGTTGGCTAGAGCGTTTGAATGGCATTCAAAAGGTCGTCGGTTCGATTCCGATATTCTCCACGGATCAGAACAACTAACCAGAAATTCCAGGTATCGTTGTTTTAGTTTTAATATTCTTTTAGTGCAGGGTCTTCACGACTGTAATATAAATTCTGAAAGCAAATCGCGTTTCAAACCTTGACCCTGACGCCTACATGATGATTTTCTATTCTTTTTCCCGTCACGTCCACGAGGGGGCGCGAAACGCGACCTCTATTCGTGTTATCGTTTGGAACGA
This sequence comes from Odoribacteraceae bacterium, assembly GCA_031279175.1. GTDB lineage: Bacteria > Bacteroidota > Bacteroidia > Bacteroidales > Marinifilaceae > JAIRKS01. Next base: position 361 of record JAITJA010000186.1, on the reverse strand, counting down.
ACACTCAATATCACTTGTTCATAGAAACGGTAATAAAGATGTGTCAAAGAGCAATCGTTCATCACTCCCCGTTGCCCCCGGGGGAACGTGTACAGGCAGCACCCGCGGGGTGCAGTAACGATCCCGAAGTGACAAAAGCCCCCTCTTGGAACCCTTGTCGCGTGCTCGCGAGAGCCTTTCCCCCCTCTTGGAACCCTTGTTGCACGGGCGCGAGAGCCTTTTCCCCCGGGGGGAAACCCTGTTGCACGCGCGCGAGAGACTTTCCCCCGGGGGGAAACCCTGTTGCACGGGCGCGAGAGACTTTCCCCCGGGGGGAAACCCTGTTGCACGCGCGCGAGAGACTTTCCCCCGGGGGGAAACC
>JAITJA010000129.1 GCA_031279175.1 Odoribacteraceae bacterium | reverse complement strand
TTTGAGGGGAAAAACCAAGATAACATTGACGACTATGATTAAAATGAAGTATGTCGGCGACCTGCGCGTGGAGTGCGCGCACGAGCCAAGCGGGGCGAAAATCACGACGGACGCCCCCGTCGATAACCGGGGAAAAGGCGAGGGTTTCTCGCCAACGGATTTGTGCGCGACGTCGCTCGCGGCTTGCGTGATGACGATCATGGGGATTTATGCCCGCGATCACGGGATTGATCTTTCCGGGACGGAGATCGAGGTAAGGAAACACATGACGACCAGCGGCCCGAGGCGTATCGGTGAGATCGACGTGGTGTTCCACATGCCCGACCGGTTTTTCCCCGGGAAGGAGAAGCTGATCCTGGAGCGCATGGCGCGCTCGTGCCCCGTGCACCTGACGCTGGACAAGGAGGTGATACAGCATTTCACCTTTCTCTGGAAGGATTGATGGCCCGCGGGCCATCTTTTTTTTGCTACCTTCGCGGGCGTTAAATGATAGAACATGAGTGACAATACATTGTTAGAGAAGTTAGGGCCGTTCCGCGTGCGCTTTCGCGAGATCGGGCAGTTGATCACTGACCCCGGGGTGATCCGCGACATGCCCCGGTTCGTGAAGCTGAACAAGGAGTATCGCGAGCTGGAGCAGATCGTGGAGGCAGGTAACGCGCTGGAGAAGGGGGTGAAGGCTCTCGAGGAGGCCGCGTGGATTCTCGAGCGCGAGGAAGACCGGGAGCTGCGGGAGATGGCCTCGGCGGAGATCGAGGAGTTGAAAGCGAAGATCCCGGCGTGGGAGACGAGTATCAAGCTGTTGCTCGTGCCGGCAGACCCGGAGGACGATAAGAACGCGATCCTGGAGATCCGCTCCGGCACGGGGGGCGACGAGGCGTGTATCTTCGCCGGGGATCTTTTCCGCATGTATGCCCGGTTCGCCGAGGCAAGACACTGGAAGATGGAGGTGACGAACGCGAGCGAGGGAACCGCCGGCGGGTTCAAGGAGATCGTTGCAAATATCTCCGGGAACGGCGTCTACGGCGTGATGAAGTACGAGTCGGGGGTGCACCGCGTGCAGCGCGTTCCCGCCACGGAGACGCAAGGTCGCGTGCATACCTCCGCGGCAACGGTGGCCGTGCTCCCCGAGGCCGAGGAGGTGGACGTGGAGCTGAACCCGGCGGATATCCGGAAGGACACGTATTGCTCTTCAGGGCCGGGCGGGCAGTCCGTGAACACGACCTACTCGGCAATCCGGCTGACACACGTGCCGACGGGGATCGTGGTGACGTGCCAGGACGAGAAGTCGCAAATCAAGAATCTCGCCAGGGCCATGACCGAGTTGCGCTCGCGCATCTATGCCATCGAACGACAGAAGTACCTGGATGATATCGCCTCGAGACGAAGAACAATGGTCTCGACCGGCGACCGCTCCGCCAAGATTCGCACGTATAATTACCCGCAAGGACGGGTCACCGACCACCGTATTAATCTCACTCTTTATAATCTCCCCGTGATCATGGACGGGAATATCGACGAGATTATCGAGAAGTTGCAGATCGAGGAGAACATGGAGCGGATGAAAGAAAGCGGTTTTTAAAATAACTATAACTTGTAATGATCATGAATTACGCGGAACTGGAAGAGCAAATCAGGCAGAAACGGTCGTTCCTGTGCGTGGGCCTGGACGCGGACGAGGAGAAGTTGCCCCGGTGTTTGCTGGGTGAGGAAGACCCGGTGTTTACCTTTAACCGGGCCATCGTCGAGAGCACCGCGCCGTTTGCCGTCGCCTACAAGTTGAACGCGGCGTTCTACGAGTGCCGCGGCGCGGCGGGCTGGCGGTCGATGGAGCGAACGGTGGAGTATATCAAGGAGAATTACCCGGGCGCGTTCGTGATCGCCGACGCGAAACGAGGGGATATCGGGAATACTGCCGGGATGTACGCGCGCGCGTTCCTGGATAACATGGCGTTCGACGCGATCACGGTGGCCCCGTACATGGGGGAAGATTCGGTGACGCCGTTTACCCGTCGCGCCGGGAAGTGGGTAATCCTCCTGGCGCTGACCTCTAACAAGGGGGCGTTCGATTTCCAGTTCATGGAGGAGGGGGGCGAGAAGTTGTACGAGCGGGTGCTGAGGGTCTCGTCGCGATGGGGCGACGCGCGCGACATGATGTATGTCGTCGGGGCGACGAAGGCGGGGATGCTGTCCGGTATTCGCGCGATCGTTCCCGATCATTTCTTGCTGGTGCCCGGCGTGGGAGCGCAGGGAGGATGCCTGGAGGAGGTCGCGCGGCACGGGATGAACGATCACTGCGGGTTGCTCGTGAACTCGTCGCGCGGGATTATCTTCGCCGACTCGACCGAGCATTTCGCCCGGGGGGCCATGCAGGAGGCCAGGGCACTGCAACGGGAGATGGAGGCATTGCTCGCGGCCTACCCGTTTGCCTGATTCCCCCGTTCTTCTATCAACTCGTAACTGTAACAAGGAAGTGGAGCGTTCAGGTAATGCAGTACCCGCTCCTGGTCCATGCCATCCAGCGGCCGGCTCGCGTGCCCGAAGGTGGCTTTAATTCCCATCTGTATAAAGTATACTGCCCGGTCGATGGCCTCCGGCAGGCTTTCGCCGTTTAGCAGGCAGCCGGTGATCACGCTGGCGAACGCGTCCCCGGTGCCGGGATAAGCGGCCGGCACGTGCTCGCTCGTCACGCGCCACGTTCGCCCGTCTCTCTTGTCGTGGGCGAGCGTCACGTCGCGCCCGTTCACCCTTGGCGCCGACGTGATGATCACGCGTTCAGGCCCCATCTCCCCCAGTTCCTTGCACCACCGCGCCGCCTCTCCCGGCGAGACCTCCTCGCGCGGGTCGCGTCCCAGCAGGAGGGCCGCCTCCGTCAGGTTCGGCGTGATCACCCCGGCTCGCGCGCACAGCCGCCTCATCCCCTTTACCATCTCGCCGGTCATTCCCGGGTATAACTTCCCGTGATCCCCGACCACGGGATCTACCACGATAAAATTCCGCTCGTTCCCGAACTCCTGGAAGAATCCTTCCACGATCTCCATTTGTCGCTCCGAGGCAAGGTAGCCGGAGTATATCGCGTCAAACGACAATCCCAGCGACTTCCAGTGCGCGATGGCCTCGCTCATGAACCCCGTCAGGTCCAGCGAGCGGAAGCCGGCGTACTCGCTGTGCGCCGACAACACCGCCGTCGGTAGCGGGCAGACCTGGTAGCCCATGTGCGAGAGCACCGGGATGACTACCGTTAACGAGGCGCGCCCGTATCCCGAGAGATCGTGAATGGCAGCGACTTTTCTCATCGCTCTTACTGGTAAAGGTAACGTTTGATGCTCCGCTTCGGGGTCTTCTCGAACTCGTCCACCTGCACGATGAAGCGAGTAACCCGGCTGTACGCCGGCAGGAGGTGATTCAGCTGTTGCCGGTTTTCCTCCATGATCTTCTCCAGTTCCCCCGACGTCATTTTCCCGTCCGCGGCCAGCGCCTCCGTGTCCGGGTAGACGAGGGCGACGAGCTTCCTGTCGCGTTCGGTCACGATCGCCTCGCCCACGTACGGCAGCGCGCACAGCCGGTCCTCGATCTCCTCCGGGTAGATGTTCTGCCCGTTAGGCCCGAGGATCATGTTCTTGCAGCGTCCTTTAATAAAGACATACCCGTCGGCGTCGATTAGCCCGAGATCGCCCGTGCGCATCCACCCGTCGGCGGTAAAGGCGGCCCTCGTTGCCTCCTCGTTCTTGTAATAGCCCATCATCAAGTTATCTCCTCGCGCGAGGATCTCTCCCACGACCCGCGTCGGGTCGGGCGAGTCTATCTTCAGCTCCATGCGCGGCGCCGTCTTCCCGCAAGATCCTTTCTTGAACGTCTCCCACCCGTCGTAGGCGAGTATCGGGCCTGTTTCCGTCATGCCGTACCCCACGGTGTAGGGGAAGCGGATCGCGTGCAGGAAGTCTTCCACCTCCTTGTTCAGCGCGGCCCCTCCAACGATCAGCTCCTTGAAGTTGCCGCCGAACGCGCTAATGACCTGCCGGCAAATCGTCGCGCGTACCCGCCGCTTGACCAGCGGCACGCGCATCAGGATCTTTATCCACGGGCGCTCCACCACGGGGAATACCCGCTTCCGGATGATCTTTTCGATGATCAACGGTACCGAGACAATCAAGTTCGGCCTGATCCGCGCGAAGGCCTCGGCGATGATCTGTGGCGACGGCGTGCGCGTCAGGAAAAATACCTGCGCGCCGCTGGCAAACTCGTAGATGAACTCGAAGGCCATCCCGTACATGTGCGCCATCGGTAGCATCGAGATCACCCGCTCCCCGGGCATCTCGCCGAAAACCCCGAAGGCGAAAAGCAGGTTCGACCACAGGCTACGGTACGGCAACATCACCCCTTTCGGCGCGTTTGTCGTCCCGGAGGTATAATTAATAATGGCGAGATCGTCGAGGTTATCCCGGCGATACGACACCGACGAGGGGAGAAACCTGTCCGGGAATTTCCTCCCGAATAGCTCGTTGAGGCACGCGCGCGCCGTCACCAGCGCCTCGTTTCTCGAGTGGGTGACGGAGAAATCTTCCAGGCTAATCATCCCTTCCACTCCCGGCATCTCTCCCGCGTCGAGATTCTTCCACACCGCGCATCCCGCGAAGAGCAGGCGCGCCCCGGAATGATTGACCAGCGCGTGCACGTTATCCGGCGTGAAGTCGTTCAGGATCGGGACGGCGACGGCCCCGTACGCGAGCGTGGCGAAAAACGCTATTCCCCAGTTCGTCATGTTGCGCCCGCAGAGGGCAATCTTGTCCCCTTGCCGTATCCCGGCATGATCGAAGAGGATATGCAGCTTCGCGATCTTCCGGGCGACATCTTTATAGTTACAGTTTACCCCTTTAAAGTCGGTTAGCGCGGGATTGTCCCAGTTCTCGCGGATACTTTTTTCGATATAAAAAATAAAACTTTCTTCCATGGCTTGTAAAGTCATTAATCTTGCGCGAAGGTAGTCGTTTTATTCGATTCACGTAACGCGCGTCGCGGGCGTGTCAAGGGGCGTTGTTATCAAGCGCCTCGACGAATCCCCCGTAAGAGATCGTCGCCCGGTTGTTACTATTGACGTGGAGGGTACACCGCCCGTTCTCGTACACCTCGAGCGTGAGCGAGATCACGTCGTTCCCCACGCGGGCCGAGCAGGAGAAGCGCGCGTATTGTTCTCGCTTCTTCTTGATCACCTTCACGGTTGTTTTCTTGATACTTGTCTTGTCGAACTCGAAGCCGCCTCCCTCGCCGTAGGGTAACGTGTAGCCGCGACCGAAGAAGGGAAGATGGCCGGTGACGATGCTGTCCCGGAAGAGCAACTCGCCGCGATTCCCGGCAAGGGAGACGTGTCCTTCGCCGCCGAGGGTGGTAGTACCGTGTGGCGAGGAGAGCGTCACGCTACTATTCCCGGTGGGGTACGCGTCGGTAGCTTCCACGCGGAAGACCTTGCTCTTGACCAGTTCCACGATCTTGTTAAACGCGGTGGTATCTATTTTTTCTTTTTTCCTCTCGCTGCCCGCGGAGGTGAGGCAGACAAGCAACGCGCTTGTCGCGAGGATACATCTTAGCGTGTTCATACTTGCATTCTTTTAAGGTTATATGGCGCAATATAGAGACTTTTTACCAGAAACCAAAGAAATTACCAGCACACGGGCAAGTGCTCCAGTGAATTTCGACAATATCATGGGGAAAAGCCGAATTGGGTCTTTTTTTAATACCGCCGCGTTTAACTTCCCGTCACTCGCTCTCGCGCGTCTGCCGGATGGCCGGGACAAGGAACGAGAGTATCCCGGAAAGCATGATCGCCCCGCCAAGTAGCACGAAGGTGACGGTCAGCCCGATCCCCTCCACGATGACGCCGGTGCAGAGCAACCCGGGAATCGAGAAGAGCGTGCCGGCGCTCGCGTACAAGGAGAATACCCGCCCAAGCTTCCCGGGATTCATTTCCCGCTGGATCAAGGCCGTCAGGCAGGCAAGGTGTACCGACGCGCTCGCGCCGCCAATGATCGCGAGGACGACGAAAGGAAGGTAACCGCCGGGGGGTAATAGCCCCGAGAGCGCGAGGGTAGCGCCGAGAAGCACCTGCATCGCGTTGACGAGAAGGACGCGGGACAACGGGCCACGGCGTGTTCCCAGCAGAACGCCGCCGAGTAACATGCCCCCACCCCACCCCACCTCGACCATGCCGACGAGAAATGGCGTGCCGCCGAAGTGTTCCAGCGTCATTAACGGGTATATCGCCGCCAGCGGGAGGAGGCAGGCCGACGAGAGTACCGATATCACCATCAACAAGGCAATGCCTCGGTGCGCGATGATCTCCTCCAGTCCCTCGCGCGCCTCCCGCCACGGGGCGAGGGACGCGGCGTGCGCGTTGCCGGGGGAAGGAATGGTGACGACGCCGAGCGTGGCACAGGCGAGGAGCGCGCCGGCGATGTCGAAGAGGAGGATGTAGTGGATCTCCATGAACGCGATCAGCAGCGCGGCGACGATGGGGCCGGCGAGGTTGCTCGCTGCCTGTATCGCCTGGTTGATCCCGGCGACGCGAGTGAGCGCTTCACCCGGGACGAGTAGCGGGATCGACGCGGAGATGGCGGGCGCGTGGAAGGCAGTGCCTGCCGAGCGAAGGGCAAGCAGGAGGTAGATGATCCACGAGGTAGCACCGTCGCGAGCAAGGACGAGGGCTGCAACGAGGGTGACGAGGGCAATGAAGAGATCCGATAGGATCATAACTTTCTTCCTGTCCCAGCGGTCAATGCATACGCCGGCAAGGGGCGCGACGAGTGCTTGTGGAAGGAGCGCGGCAAGATAAGCGAGAGCAAGGACGCCCGCCGAACGGGTGTCGATACCGAGACGGAGGATGATGGCGTGACCAACGATGGCACTGCTGAAGGAGGAGGCGAGTTGCCCGCTCCATATGATCAAGAAGGTTTTTTCCCAGTTTTTCATGTAGGTTGATTCGTGACGTTACCGGTAGCCGGTATAGTCTATTAATAATATGGTGTAAACGCGCGCGGGAGGTCTCTTCAACGAGCGTGTGTTGAAGGAAAGTCAAGGTCGCGCCGGCCTTATCGAATTACTCGCGGATCTTGAAAAAGATGGAAAATTGTAAACTCTTCATTGTTCTTGCATGTTCGTTGTCGCGAATATAGCGTGTTTTCCCGGAAACACGCGCGAGGCAAAAAAAAACTCCCTCGTTATCCGCGAGGGAGTTCACAAACAATTAATAAAACTATTTTTCATGGACACATTGTCGAGCGGAAAACGGGACTCAAACCCGCGACCCCCAGCTTGGAAGGCTAGTGCTCTATCGACTGAGCTATTTCCGCGATGTTGCTGAAAACGACAGGCGCGCGACCTGTCGTTTTCGTGGGCAGTGATGGATTCGAACCACCGAAGGCGTAGCCAGCTGAGTTACAGTCAGCCCCATTTGTCCACTCTGGTAACTGCCCATTATTTAAAGAACGTTGTTTGTTCCAAGCGGGGACAAAGGTAAATCTTTTTCCCGGCTTGCAAATAATTTTCGCGAGAAAATAATCTCTCATGCCGGTTCGCGCGGGTAATAAGTGATCTCGATAGTCGTTTTCCCCCCTTGTTTTTCCGGGTCATTGTAAGAAATCCTCAATTTCGTTGGCCCGGTAGCCGAGGGAAAGGCCTTGTACAAGGGGAAGGAGACGAGATCCGTCAGCGTCTCGTTACCAGTGTCCCCGGACGCGTCGTGTTGCAATTCGAGCGGGACAAACGGTTCGTCGTCCTCCAGGACAGACGGCAAGAGCGTGAGATTGACGGCATGTGTCAGGGTAGTGCCGCGGACGCGGTACTTGAACGTGATAAACCCGCGGGCGAGCCAGTAACTCTCGACCGCGATGGGATCGTTCCCGGCGTTATTCCCGTCGACGTTAACCTCTACCGTGTTAATCTCCTTGACCTGGTTGACCCGCGCGCGGTAGTGAAAAGGCTGTCCGGGGGGAGCTTTCTCCACGATAGAATAGTCGACGATGAGGCGCATATCGTTCCTGAAAAACCCGAGAGGCACGGTGGACTCGGTGACGAGTAGCGTGGTATCCTTGTCGTCCAGCACGATCAGGAGGTCGCGCTCGCTGACGCTCTCCGCGGTGCCGTACGCGAGGAAGAACTTCTCGTGTTCCCCGGTTCGTCGTTCATCGACACAGGAGGTGGCGAGCGCCAGCGCCAGGAGGAGCAGTGATTGTTTCCGAAAGAATTTCATGATTCATTGTTTTGCATAGCATAGACGGGGAACGCGGGTTTCCGTTGCGCGCGCCCGTTATTTTCCCCCGGTGTTCTCCTGGAAGATGGAGAAGTGGACACTGCCGTACTCCCTGAGCGAGAGGAATCCGGGCGTTCCCGAGAAATCGATATTCCCCGGGTGCTCGATCACCGCGATTCCTCCCGGCAGCAGCAGGTGGTTATTGAAAATCGTCGCCGGCAAGTCGGGCAGCCGCGGCAAGTCGTACGGGGGATCCGCGAACACGATATCGAACGGGCTTTTCACCAGTCGCGCGCAGGCGAGGAACGCGTCCGTCTTGTACACCTTTATATTATTGAACCCGAGAGCGGCGGCGGTGTGCTTGATAAACGAGAAATGGGGATAATAGGATTCGATAGCGATGATTTGCCCGGCGCCGCGGGAGGCAAACTCGTAACTGATGCTGCCGGTGCCGGAGAAAAGATCGAGGACGCGCGCGCCCTCCAACTCGACAAGGTTTTGCAGGACATTGAACAGGTTTTCCTTGGCGAAATCCGTCGTGGGCCGTGCCTTAAAGTGCTTATCCGGGAAGAGTTGTCGTCCCCGGTGACTCCCGCTTATGATTCGCACGCGTGCAGGTTAAGGAGGTGAACGAAAGGCGTGGTATTCATCGTCGTGTCCCTGGCGAGGGCATTCAGCGCCGGTTCCGTGACCAGCAGCGGCGAGGTCCAGTAGCGCGCGAGCAGTTCGTGCAATTTCCCTCCCGGCGCGACGCGTCCCGTGAGCACCAGCCGGGCGTGGCGCTCGTTGAATTGACACGACCGCGCGGCGTGCAGCATGGAATAGAAAATATCACTCTCCGTCTCGTGGTAAAACGCGTTAAAAAGAAGCGGCTGCCGGTCGCGCACCAGCAACAAGTCGACGTGATCGTCGCGGACGTCGGCGAAAATATACTCGCGATCCCTCGCGCACGTCCGGACAGCCATTCGCGCGAGGGGAGCGCCGCCGGGCAGGAACGTGCATTCCGGCTGCAATTCCCTGTACAGCTGCTCGACGCTGGCGGGCAACGCGCCCACCACGCGCGCGTCCCATTCCTTGACGCGATAGCAGAGAAGGCGATCATCGCCGGTACAGTCGCCGTGAAGCATCCACGGGAGCGACAGCACCTCCTCCCGGTAGAAGCGCTCGGGCACGAGCATCTTCTCGCGATAACACGCCGCGACGAACACCCGCTTGTAGTCGCGCCGGGAGAGAAAAGGGTTACCGGCGACACTCTCCCGCGCGCGCCCGTCCTTCCCGTTCGTCCCGTCCCTCCCCTCCTCGAATGCCTCCCCGGCGAGCAGCAGCAGCTCCCCCCCGTCGCCCCGGACGCAAAAAGCGTATCCCCACTCCTCGTGACAGACGGAGAGCGTGCACCCGCCAGGGATCTCCCCGCCGGACACTCCCGGCAGGGCGTGAACATGTTGCATGGATACTCGTTTCATCGTGGGATTTTTTCTGGTTTCACTTACCTTTACGCGACTTTCGCCCGGGCTACCCCGTTTCCGGCGCGCCCTGGCAAAAGTAGTAAAAAGATTCACATGGCAATAGTGCATGAATACTTCAAGCGGGTGCTGGCCGACCTCTTCGGCCTTGCTTACACCTCCTCGCAGGGCGCGTCGGTCGACGCTTTCGTCACGTTCTTTTTTCGCGACCGCGACCGCGCGCTTTTCCTCCTGAAGGGGCACGCCGGCACGGGAAAAACCTCCCTCGTCGCTGCCATCGTGAATACCCTCGAGCGGCTTCATTACCGGGTCATCCTGCTCGCCCCGACCGGCCGCGCGGCAAAAGTCTTCTCCGCCTACGCGGGAATGCCGGCCTTTACCATACACAAAAAAATCTACCGCCGGAGAGAAAACGGCCTCTTCGACCTCGGTTTCAACACGAGCAGCGAGACCCTTTTTTTCGTCGACGAGGCCTCGATGATCGGCGCCGGGAACACCGACACGATCTTCGGGAGCGGGTCGCTACTCGATGATCTCTTCCTCTACGTCTATAACGGGAGACAAAACCGCCTCGTTTTCATCGGCGACGACGCGCAGCTACCGCCCGTCGGCACGCCTCTCGGCCCGGCACTCGACCATGAATACCTGCGACGGAATCACGATGTCGAGGTGAACGAGGCCAGCCTGACGGAGACAACCCGGCAAGCAACGGATTCCGGTATTCTCTTCAACGCCACGCGTATCAGGAAAATGATCGGCAGACGGGAAAAAGCAACGGCCTTCCTCGCCCACCGCTTCCCAGACGTTACCCGGATCTCCGGGGGGGATTTTCTCGAGGCCCTGGAGCGGGAATATTCCGTGGCCGGCGAGGAGGAAACCGTGATCATTTGTCGCTCCAACCGGCAGGCTAATCGCTTTAACGCCGGCATCCGCGCGCGTCTCTTTTACAGGGAGGAGGCCCTCGGAAGCGGCGACAGGGTCATGATCGTGCATAATAATTATTTCTGGGTCGACCGGCGCGACAATGACTTCATCGCCAACGGTGACGTCGCTACCGTGACGCGCGTCAGGAAGCACGTGGAGTTGTACGGCTTCCACTTCGCGCACGCGTCACTGGACGTGCAAGGACGCGCCGACGAGATCGACGCGTGGATGCTGCTCGACACGCTGACGACAGACCAGCCCGCCTTGAGCCGGGATGATTTCTTCCGCCTGCAAGCCGCCGTCGAGGAGGATTACGCGACAGAGGCCTCGAGAAGAAAACGACTCGAGAAGGTCCGGGAAAACGAGTTTTTCAACGCCCTGCAAATCAAGTACGCATACGCCATCACCGGACACAAGGCACAGGGCGGGCAATGGAACGCGGTCTTTCTTGACGCCGGCCGCGTCAACGAGGATTGCCTCGACGATGATTACTGGCGATGGCTCTACACGGCTTTCACGCGTGCCCGCGAACGTCTTTTCCTCGTCAACTTCAAGAACGACTGGTTCGAGGGTGAACCCGCCGCCGACAGCTTTTGACACGATCCCCTGGCAGGAATCGCCCGCTTCCCCCATGTCGGTCCTCGCGGAACCACGCGTGGTGACGTCGTCACCAACCCCGGTGACGTCGTCACCACGGGAGGATTTCGCTTAACGGGAGATCGCGTTAAGGAGATGGATAGCGTGACAAGCGGTAATACCGGCGGTCTCGGAGCGGAGGCGGCTATCGCCGAGAGAGACAGGGAGAAATCCGGCGTCGATAGCGAGGCGGATCTCTTCGGGAGAGAAATCCCCCTCGGGGCCGACGAGCAGCGTGATATTCTCGCCCGGGGTATAGATCCGGTGGAGGGGTTGCCGGTTGCCGGGAGTGCCGGTATCGCAGTGAGCGATACAATTAAGGGCGGCCGGCGCGTCGCGGATAAACGCGCGACTGGTAGTCAAGGGATTTAGCGCGGGCAGGTATGCCTTGAACGATTGTTTCATGGCGGCGACGATAATCTTCTCGAGGCGTTCGGGATTAATCGTTTTCCTCTCGGAGCGGTCGCAGAGGAGTGGCGTGATCTCGTCGACGCCGATTTCGGTACATTTCTCGAGGCACCACTCGAGGCGTTCGTTATTTTTTGTTGGCGCGATGGCGAGATGTATCGTGAAATCGCGTTTCCCGTGGTGTTCGATCTTCTCGAGGCAAGTATACTCGCAGTGGTCCGGGTCGGCGCGAGTAATCCGGCAGTGATACAACCCGCCTCGGCCGTCGACGAGGGAAATATCGTCCCCGTTGGCGAGGCGCAGCACGCGGACGCAATGCCTTGATTCGCCGGGTGGCAGGGCGTGTTCGTTATCGTTGATTCGCGGGGTATAGAAGAGATTCACGCGCGGTATATATAATAAGGTGTGATTAGGAAGGGGCACGCCGCGCGGCATGCCCCTTGATTTTATTCGTCGGAATCTTTTTCCTCGTATGCTTTCAGGAGTTCTTCTTGTACTTCGCCGGGGACTTTCTCGTAGCTGGCGAATTTCATGGTAAACGTGGCGCGACCGCCGGTGATGGAGCTCAGGGCGGTAGAGTATCGTTGCATCTCCTTGAGCGGGACTTTTGCCAGGATTTTCTGGAACCCGGAGTCGGCGTCCATGCCCATGATGATGGCGCGGCGCGTCTGGAGGTCGCCCATCACGTCGCCCATCACGTCGTCGGGGACGAGCACCTCGACATCGTATACCGGTTCGAGGATTTTAGGGGCGGCTTGCTTGAACGCGGTGCTGAAGGCGTTTCGTCCTGCCAGGCGGAACGAGATCTCGTTGGAGTCGACGGGGTGCATTTTGCCGTCGTAGATAGTGACGCGGATGTCGCGGGCGTAGGAGCCGGTGAGGGGGCCTTCCTCCATTTTCTCCATGATGCCTTTCAGGATGGCGGGCATGAAGCGGGTATCGATGACGCCGCCGACGATAGCGTTGTAGAAGACGAGTTTACCTCCCCAGGGCAGCTCGTGTTCTTCCTTGTCCCGGATAGATATTTTGGTGTCCACGCCGTTGATCTTGTAGGTGACGGGGTCGGGAGCGCCTTCCGTGTAGGGTTCGATGACGAGGTGTACTTCCCCGAACTGGCCGGCTCCCCCGGATTGTTTTTTATGCCGGTAGTCGGCTCGCGCTTGTTTCGTGATGGTTTCGCGGTAGGGGACGCGTGGCGCGTAGTACTCGATTTCGATTTTGTCGTTGCGTTCGACGCGCCATTTCATCGTGTTGAGGTGGAACTCGCCTTGTCCCGAGACGATGATTTGCTTGAGTTCCTTGGAGTACTCGACGTTGAAGCTGGGGTCTTCCTGGTGCACGCGTTGCAGCACCTCGGAGAGTTTCTCGTCATCGCTGGTATTGACGGCTCTCACGGCCGCGCGGTAACGGGCTTCCGGGTAGACGATGCGGGCGAACTTGTAGTCGACCTCTTTTTCGTTCAGGGTGTCCCCGTTCCCGGTGTTTTTCAGTTTCACGGTGGCGCCGATGTCTCCTGCCATCATTTCGGTGACCTTGGTACGGTTTTTTCCCGCCGCGGCGAAGAATTGTGACAGGCGTTCTTTCGTGGTGTTCGTGGCGTTATACAGGTCGTCGCCCTCGTGGAGTATCCCGGAGATGACTTTGAAGTAGATGACTTCGCCGACGTGGGGCTCGACGGTGGTGTTGAACATGTAGATGGAGGTGGGGCCGTTCTCGTCGTAGGGCACGCCGAGACCGTCGACGGTGATGCTGGCGGGCATCTCGTTGGGGGATGGCGTGACGTTGATGACGAATTCCATGAAGCGGCGCACGCACATGTCTTTTTCCGCCGAAACGCAGAAGACGGGGAACATGCCGCGGGTGATGAGGCCTGCCTTGATGCCGGCGCGCATCTCTTCCTCGGAGAGCGTGCCCTTGTCGAAGAACAGCTCCATGAGGGTTTCGTCGTTCTCGGCGGCGGCCTCGACGAGGAGGTTATGCAGCTCTTCGGCCTTTTTCTGCTCGCTGTCGGGGATGGGCAGCACGTCCGGCTTCCCTCCTTCTGGTTTCCAGCGGTACATCTCCATCTTGAGCACGTCGACGACCTGGTTGAATCCGTTCCCGGGATTGACGGGGTACTGGATTTGCACGATTTTCCCCTTGTAGGTGGCTTTCAGTTGTTCGACGGCCTGGTCGAAGTTCGCCTTCTCGTGGTCAAGCTGGTTGATGACGAAGATCAGCGGCTTGTTTAAGCGCTTGGCGTGTCTCCCGATGATCTCGGTGCCTACCTCGACGCCCCTGACCGCGTTGACGACCATGATGCCGGTGTCGGCGACGTTGAGCGCCGAGATCACTCCCCCGACGAAGTCGTCTGCACCGGGGGTGTCGATGAAGTTGAGCTTGTGCTCTTTCCACTCGGTATAGAGCACTGTCGGGAGGACGGACGAACCGTATTCTTGTTCCACCGGGCGATAGTCCGAGGAGGTGTTTTTCGCGCTGATACTCCCCCTGCGCGGGATGACCCCGCCTTCAAACAGCATGGATTCCGCCAGGGTGGTCTTTCCGGAACCGGAACTGCCTACCAGGGCGATGTTTTTAATCTCACTTGGTTTATAGGTCTTCATGTTAAAACGAAAATTGTTTTTAAGGTTAATATTAAAGGTTGTTCGTGCCTTTGCATCGAGCGTCACAAGGTAGGGAGGTTTTTATTAAAAACAATCGCCAGAAGAAAAAATTCGCCATTTCTTTTTCGCGACGTCGCGTGGCGTGCTTTTTGATAAGGATGCGAACATCGTGTAATTTTAAAAATAAAGAACATGGGAAATGGAATTGAAATCGGACCCAACGCGTTTATTTGGGTCATTTTTATTGGATTCACGTTGCTCAGTTGGATCGTCGGACAGCAACTCAAGCGGCGTTTCGAAAAGTATTCGAAAATGCCTACCGCGAACGGGATGACGGGAAGGGACGTGGTGGAAAAAATGTTAAGGGATAACGGCGTGCAGGGGGTCAAGATCGGGTGCGTAGCAGGGCAACTGACGGATCACTATAACCCGGTGAACAAGACCATCAACCTGAGCCAAGAGGTCTATCACTCTGCCAACGTGGCAGCAGCAGCAGTGGCGGCGCACGAGTGCGGGCACGCCTTGCAACACGCGAAGGCTTATAGCATGTTATCGTTACGTTCGTCGCTCGTGCCGGCCGTCTCGTTCGCGTCGAAATGGATGTCGTGGGTTCTACTCGCCGGGATTATTTTCGTGGAAAGCTTCCCGGCCTTGTTGCTGGTCGGCATCTGTCTCTTCGCCCTCACGACTTTATTTAGTTTCGTCACCTTGCCCGTGGAAATCGACGCCAGCCGGCGGGCCCTGGTATGGCTCAAGTCGTCAGGCATAACGACGTTCGAGTCGCAACCCTACGCGAAGGACGCCTTGAAATGGGCGGCATTTACTTACGTGGTCGCTGCCCTCTCGTCCCTGGCCACGCTATTATATTACGTGATGATTTTTCTCGCGAGACGGGATTAATCGCGCCAGCGCGATTACTATATATAACTAGAAACCTCCCGGCCTTACCGGGAGGTTTCGCGATCTTAAACGCGATAGACTCTCACTTTTACAGGATTCCGTGATCCGTCTGGGACTTGAACCCAGGGCCCCAACATTAAAAGTGTTGTGCTCTACCAGCTGAGCTAACGGATCTCTCGTTTTCGCGGTTGCAAAAGTACCGCTTTCCGGCATATCTGCAAACGAATTTGAAATTATTTTCAAGCAGACGCGACGCGCGCGCGGGAAAAACGAAGGTATGTCGCTGGTACCGGGACTACTCGCCGGCTACCGCGAGAAGCCTTCCCTCACAGACACGCGTTTTTCATAACCACCATGCTATTTCTCCCTCTATCGCGCACCTCGCGCGTCATCTTCGCGGACACGCGTCATTTTTATCCCGTCGCGTCACGCTCTCGTGTTATTCCTTGCCATCCGGACATGCCTTATCGTCATTTCCGCTCCCTCGCGAGCTGCTCGCTCGCCATTTCACGCTCTCGTGTTATTCTTTGCCATCCGGACATACCTTATCGTCATTTCCGCTCCATCGCGAGCCGCTCGCTCGCCATTTCACGCTCTCGCGCGACCCCCGCGCGTCATTTCCGCGTGCTTGATAATGCCCGAAAGACGCTCCGCGGGCATCTATTTTCCCACTTCCTCCTGCTTTATACCACCGGCGACAAGAGAACATCGTGAAATGGCGTTTCATGAAACGCGCTCGCGGAGAGCGAGGAAACAATCAAAATAGCGCGACGCGAACTTTTTTTTCCGCCAGCGCTCGTTTTTTTTTCGATAACTCGTAAAAAAAATCCCGATTTAACTTGCGCGCAAAGTAAACTCACTATATATTTGCAGTCGTTAACCGTAAATGGTAATGAGTA
>JAITJA010000122.1 GCA_031279175.1 Odoribacteraceae bacterium | reverse complement strand
CATCCCGTTGATTCCCGGGGAACGGGTGCTGGTGTAGAGATTAGATGGCGCGGGGGGGGCGTGCACGGGGGCGGGATCAAAGAACGGGCAAGGCGGGGAGCGGGATCGCGGAAGGGGCTCTTGTTCAAGATCGCGGGGCGGGGTTTTCCCGCGCGTCCCGGTTCAGACATGCCGCGGGGGGCGGGGGCACGAGGGGGCGCGAGCGAGCAGGAAAGGACGGGAGGAGAATCGCGGGCTTGTATGGCGAGCGGCTGGAATGTTCACGCGTCAGGGGAGCGCGCGGGCAAGTGCTTCCGCGAGGTAGTCCCCGTTTTTCAGGCGTTCGGCGATGATCCTGGTATTTTGTTGCATGGAGAGATAGTCTTCCCCGGTGAGCGTGGCGCAGAGGTGTTCGAGATCCTCCAGGGAGTCGACGAGCAGGCCGACGCGGTGATCGCGGACAAAAGGCGCGAGGGCACTCCGCGACCAGATGATGACGGGAAGATGACAACGGAGGTAAAGAGAGGTCTTGTGCGGGTTGTTGTAAAGCAGGTACTCGCCGTGTCCGCCGGCACAGGTGGTCGTTTCCGGCCCGTCCCAGATCAGCCCGAAGTGTCCCTCGATCTTGGAGATGAGGATGTCGGCATCGAAAACGCCCTTGTAGCGGATGACGGGATGAGCGGAAAGCGCGGCGACGTCCCCGGGGCGACCGTACATGTTGAGCAGGAAAGAGGAGGCGTTCGGGTCGATCTTCGCCGGGAAGCTGCTCCGCTCGCGAGAGAACGTGCCGGCGAAGACGATTTCCAGTGGACGTCGGAAAGGCCGCGGGAGGGGCTCGACGTCGGAGAGGTAATCGAAGATGGAGAGGAGGACGAGGCGGGAACGGCATCCTTGTTCGCGTAACCATCCTGCCATTTTTTCGTTGTGCGCGACGAGGACGGTGGAGCGGTTCAGGTCGCGTATTTCCCTGTCGACGATCATTTTTTTCCGTCTCAGGGAGCGGAGGTCGTGGATAATCGTGATGACGGGGGCCCCTTTCAGGCGCGCTACCCGGCAGAGGAAGGGGTAATATTTCTTTAACGGGTACTGCAGGACGAGCGGCGTGCCGCGTTTTACGCGGCAGGCGGCGAGTAATACCGAGAAGAGATTCCGGAGAAAGCCGTATATCTCGTTCGAGCGGATGGTGCGCGGGAGTCCGATATTCGCGTAGCCGTTTTTTTGCATGATTTCCTCGCAGTCGATTTTCGCTTTCGACGCGGCTGAGGTGTACGACCGGTAGTTTTTGGAGATGTAATGCCCGTTAATTGTTTTCATTTGAATTCCGTTTTGACGAGTTGGAGGATTGCTTCCACGGTATCGTCCATGTCGTGATACTTGTACTCGGCGAGCCGTCCGCGGAAGATGACCCGTTGGCGTGCTCGCGCCAGCTCGCGGTACTTGGCGAGGAGGTTTTCGTTGCGGGCGTCGTTGACGGGGTAGTAAGGCTCGTGGTCTTGGCTATACTCGTCGGGGAATTCGCGGGTGATGATGGTGCGGGGCTGGTTGCCGGACTCGAAGTGCTTGTGTTCGATGATTCTCGTGTAAGGCACTTGTCGTTCGGTGTAATTGACCACGGCATTTCCCTGGAAGTCGGGCTGTTCGACGAGCTGGTGTTCGAAGTGGAGGCTCCTGTATTCCAGTGTCCCGAGTGAGCGATCGAAGAAGTCGTCCAGGCGACCGGTATAGAGGATTTTGTCGGCGACGCTCTCGAAATAGGGCCTGTCGTCGAAGAAGTCGCAGCTGGTCTTCACCTCCACGCCTTCCAGTAGCGCCTCGACGAGGCGGTTATACCCGCCGACCGGTATTCCCTGGTAGGGGTCGTTGAAGTAGTTGTTATTAAAGGTGTATCGTAGCGGTACTCGCCGGATGATTCCCGGTGGTAGCATCGTGGCGTCGCGTCCCCATTGTTTTTCCGTGTATCCCTTGATGAGGTGTAGGTAGATGTCTTTCCCGCAGAGGGCGAGCGCTTGTTCTTCGAGATTCTTTGGTTCGCCGGTGATGGCGGCTTCCTCGATTTGTCGCGCGATTTTTTCCCTTGCCTCGTCTGGCGTGATGCATCCCCAGAGCTGGTAGAAGGTGTTCATGTTGAACGGGAGATTGAATAGTCTCCCTCGATAGTAGGCGAGCGGGGAGTTGATGAAGTGATTGAAAGGGGTCAGGCGGTTCACGTAGTCCCACGTTTCCCGTTGATTCGCGTGGAAGACGTGCGCGCCGTGCAGGTGGACGTTGATGCCCTCGCGGTTTTCGCAACGGATGTTCCCCCCGGGATGTTCCCGTTTTTCGATGACCAGGCAGCGTTTTCCCCGGGCGGTGGCTTCTCTCGCGAAGACGGCCCCGCTTAACCCGCTCCCGACGATCAGGTAATCAAGCTTCATCGGGATAGAGCGCGTTGAGTTTGTCGGCCATCGCGCGAGCGATATTTCGACATGCTTCTCGATCTCCCGTTTTCGGCGCGCCCCACGCCTCGTGAGCGGGGTGCACGATCTCCCAGTCAATATTCTTGGCGAAGCGGTCGAAGCGGTTGATGGCCCCTCCCGACCATGATTTGTCCCCGAAGTAGCCCAGCAGGTGATTTTTCACCCCGATCTGTTCCAGCTCGTGCAGCAGTGTTTCCATTGCCGGGAAGATGTTCGCGTTGTAGGCGCAACTCCCGAGGATAACGCCCCTGAACCGGAAGATGTCGTTGATAATGTACGAGGGATGCGTCTTTGACGAGTCGTGGAGGCGGATTTTCTTGATTCCGTTTTCGACGAGGCAACGGGCGATCTCGTCGGCCATCCGCTCGGTGTTCCCGTACATGGAACTGAAGACGATGATGACCCCCTTGCTGGTTTCGTACTTGCTCCAGGCGTTGTATTTCGCGATGATGTCGTTGACGAATGACCGTCGGAGCGGCCCGTGTGTCGAGCAGATCATCCGGACGGGTAGAGCTTCCAACTTCTTGAGGGCGAGCTGTGCCGGTTGTCCGAATTTCCCCACGATATTGGAGTAGTAGCGGCTAATTTCCTCCTCGAGGTAATCGAGGTCGACCTCGTCGTCGAAGATTCCCCCGTCCAGCGTCCCGAACGCGCCGAAGATGTCCCCGCTAAAGAGAATCCCTGAGGTAGCGTCGAAGGTGACCATCGTCTCCGGCCAGTGGAGCATGGGGGTCATGTAGAAGGTGAGTTTGTGCCGCCCGAGGTCCAGCGTGCAGCCTTCCCGTACCTCCATCAGGTGGTCGCGGATGTCGTAGAAGTTCTTCAGGACGGGGAAAGTCTTGGCGTTCCCGACGATTGTGGCGTTCGGGTAGCGACAGAGCAGGTTTTTGAGCGCGCCGGTATGATCCGGTTCCATGTGATTGACGATCACGTAATCGACCAGCCTCCCGTCCAGGATGGCCTCGATGTTCTCGACGTAATCCTCCATCTTGTTTCGTTCGATGGTGTCGATCACCGCGACCTTCTCGTCCGCGATCAGGTAGGAATTATAAGCCACTCCCTTTGGAAGTGGCCAGTAGTTCTCGAAAAGATGCGTGCGACGGTCGTTCGCCCCGATCCAATAGATGTTTTCTTGTATTTTAATGGCGTGGTTCATGATTCAATTAAAAGAGAATCCTCCCCCGCGCGGGCAGGGGAGGATCGGTCTATTTTATTCCTAATTTCTTCTGGATCTCCCGCGGGAGAGCGTTTTTGTGGACGATAATGTTCAACGTCTTGGACTTCACGAAGGGGTATGACGCGTAGAAGTACCCGCCAAACTTGTTATAGCGATTCCATGAGTTTTTCACGATAAAATAAGGATTACCGTGTTGATCCGTGGCCTTCCCGATGACATGCATCCCGTGGTCGTCGGTGGTCTGGTAATTATCGAACTCGGCTTGCCTGGATTCCTGCGTTACCTCCTTTTCCGGCGCCGGACCGGTCTTGAACGCTCCGACTACCAGCTGGTTTTTGGGTAGATTTTCCCACTTGGCGATCTCCGCCCCGCTCATTTCCTTCGGGTCGGCCACCGGTAGCACGGCTACCCCGGGTTCCTTGCTCAGGAAGCCCTGCTCGCTCACGTCAGCGCCCCACGCGAAGGTGAATCCCTTGTCGATAGCGTTCTCCATGACGGCCATGAACTCGTCGATCGGGAGATTGTACGAGGTTTCCCACATCCAGTTGTCCGGCACCTCGATGGCAAACGAGGTATAGAAGGGGTGATGGGTGTAAGAGGTGAGGTTAACGTAGTCCTCCATGTTCAGGCCCACGACCTCTCTGGCGAAAGTCTTCGGCGTGTACTCCTTTCCTTTGTAGGTAAAGTTGGCGGGATACGCGCCGAGATACGCGTCCAGGATTCCCTGGAAGCCTGTTTTCCATGCCGTGCTCAGGCGCTTGTTTTCGTTCTTGATCACCGCGTCCGCGTATCCTTTCAGCACCGCGTCAAGCTCGCCGAAAGCGTGGGTAGGCTCCCCGTAGTTCAACCCCGGGTATGCCTCGATGGGGACGATGCCGTATGTCCGGAGCACGTGGATCACGTCGCCGAACGCGCCGCCGACGGAGAAGTTTAACGAGCCGTGCAACCGGACGTATTTCACGACTTTATCGTCGTACGCTTGCCGCACGACGTACATTGCCGCCAGGTTGACGGAGTCTTTCCCGAGACGCATCATCTCGGATTCAAAGAACGAGAGGCCGGACCATGCCCAGCAAGTGCCCGCCCGCGCCTGGTCTTTCACCGAGGTGGTCGGAAGACGTTTGACGTCCGTGAAACGATAGCCCTTGTCCTGGGCGTTCGAGAGAAACGCGATACTAAACATGCTCGCGATAACGAGTAAAATAGCTTTCTTCATATCTAAAGGTTTATTGTTGAATAATGAATTAATTTATTTCGCGTGCCAAAGGTAATGTTTTATAAAGAAGCGAACAATACAGGGGACAATGTTTCGAGGCAAACACGGCCGCGTTATCGCCCCGGGAAGGCGCGGGGGACGGGGAATGAGCGTCGCGAATGACGCTCGCTACCTGCCGCGTCGGTTCGTTTGTCCGGTGTTCATGGCTATCGCGCGGTTCTCGTTCTCGCGAAAGATAGGGACGCGTTTGCCCTCTCCTCCCCTCCCGGGCGCTCTTTCAGGTTCGATTATTTCTTTACCTTCGCGATTAGAAATGATCGCGTTCGGTGATGATTGATGATCTGCATATTCAGCGTGTCTCGAGGGGTGATTGGGAGGCTTTCCGAACACTCCACGAGGAGTTGTATGATCGCCTGTTTTATTATACCTTCAAGTTGACTCACAACCGGATGGCCAGCGAGGATATCGTGCAAGAAGCCTTCATGAAGTTTTGGGAGAACCGGGAGACATTTACCAGCCTGCTCGCCGTGAAGGTGTACCTCTTTTCTACCCTCAAAAATAAGATTATGACGTATGCCCGCGACGAGAGTAATCGCAAGCATATCCTCGATAGCCTGGAGAGCGAGGATTCTTTCACGGAAGAGCACCTGATGATCATCGCGGAGATCCGAGGACAAGTGCAACGGGCTACCAGGGAATTGCCCGACCGCACCCGGCAGGTGATCGAGATGGGTATGGCGGGAATGACCGTGGAGGAGATCGCCGCCCGGATGGGTATCTCCCAGAACACGGTCAAGACCCTGAAGAAGTCCGGCTACCAGTCCCTGAGGGATAAGCTGAGACACCTCAAGACTTTCTTGTTTCTCCTCCTCGCGTGACGCCTAACCGGGACCTGCACACGGGGTTTTCGTGTAGTCACGGTCGTCTTTAGGAGTTATTCACGTTGACGTGCCCCGTGCGATGAAATTGTCGAGAGAGCTACCCCAAGAGTTGCAGGCGGCGGTCGCTATTCCACTTGAAAATCACGGTAAGGAGAAGACGCGTTTGCCCCGGGGAGAAGCCCGTCCGGGAGGTGGTTACTCGTCTAACGGGGTCTCGTTGTAAAGAAAATCATTGAAAGGGAAGCGGGCGGAGTGGATCTCGCGGGCGACGCGGTATATCTTTTCTTTTAACTCGTCGATATTTTCCTTGCGCGCGGCGGAGATATAAACGCAGTCGGTTTCTTGTTTGGACATCCATGATTGCTTCAGGTCGTCGAGACTATAGTTCTCCCGCTCGACGGGGGTGAGGTCGTCCTCCTCCTTCTTGATATAGGTAAACGCGTCGATTTTATTGAAGACGACGAGCGTGGGTTTAGGGGCCTCGAGCAGGTCGGCGAGCGTTTCGTTAACCACTTGCAGTTGTTCCTCGAAGCTCGGGTGAGAGATGTCCACGACGTGCAGGATGAGATCGGCCTCGCGCACCTCGTCGAGGGTGGATTTGAACGACTCCACGAGGTGGTGCGGGAGCTTTCGGATAAACCCGACGGTGTCGGCAAGGAGCACGGGGACGTCGCGGATAGCGATTTTGCGGACGGTGGTATCGAGGGTAGCGAATAGCTTGTTCTCGGCGAGGAGATCCGACTTGCTCAAGAGATTCATCAGGGTTGACTTCCCGGCATTAGTGTACCCGACGAGGGCCACGCGCACGAGCTTGCCGCGATTGGCGCGCTGGGTAGTCATCTGTCTGTCGATGCGCTGGAGGCGTTCCTTGAGCCGCGTGATCTTGTCGCGGATGATCCGCCGGTCGGTTTCGATCTCGGTTTCCCCGGGACCGCGTAGCCCGATACCCCCTTTTTGCCGTTCCAGGTGAGTCCACATGCCGGAGAGCCGCGGGAGGAGGTACTGGTACTGGGCGAGTTCTACCTGTGTTTTCGCCTCCGCGGTGCGGGCTCGTTTGGCGAAGATATCGAGGATAAGATTCGTGCGGTCGAGGATTTTTCTTCCCTTGAGCGCGTTTTCGATATTCCGGAGCTGCGTGGGCGTGAGTTCATCGTCGAAGATGACCATCGGGACGTCGTTCTCCTCGACGTACGCTTGTATCTCGGCGAGCTTTCCTTTCCCGACAAAGGTCGCGGTGATGGGGCGATCGAGGGCCTGGGTGAATACCTTCACGGTTTCCGCCCCGGCAGTTTCAACGAGAAAGGCCAGCTCGTCGAGGTGCTCCCGCGCCATTTCCGGCGTGATATTCTCCGCTTGCAGGGAGACCCCGACGAGCACGGCCTGTTCTATTTCTTTTCCCGTGTAGTGATATTTCATGCTTCAGGCCCCGAGTTTGAGGGTAGATATTTTGTCGAGCTTCGTCGACGCGTATTCCCTGGTAATGGTGATGGCGCTGCACTCGCCGGAGGAGGGGATCTCGAACATGAGGTCGGTCATGATCGCCTCGCAGATGGAACGGAGACCGCGCGCGCCAAGCTTGTACTCGATGGCCTTATCGACGATATACTCGAAGACCTCCTCGTCAAAAGAGAGCTGGATATTGTCGAGGGCAAAGAGCTTGATGTACTGGCGCGCGATGGCGTTCTTGGGTTCGGTGAGGATCGCGCGGAGGGCATTCCTGTCGAGCGGTTCGAGATGGGTGAGGACGGGTAATCGCCCGATGATTTCAGGGATGAGGCCGAATGCCTTGAGGTCTTGCGGCGCGATATACCGGATAAGGTTATCGCGATCAACCTTGTCGGCTTCCTTGCCGGCGTTAAAACCAACGACGCGGGTATTGAGCCGTCGGGCGATCTTTTGTTCGATGCCGTCGAAAGCCCCGCCGCAGATAAAGAGGATATCTTTCGTGTTGACGGGGATCATCTTTTGTTCCGGGTGTTTGCGTCCTCCTTGCGGGGGCACGTTGACGATAGAACCCTCGAGGAGTTTAAGAAGCCCCTGTTGCACGCCTTCCCCGCTGACGTCGCGGGTGATGGAGGGAGTATCCCCCTTCCGGGCGATCTTGTCGAGTTCGTCGATAAAGACGATTCCCCGTTCGGCGGCCTCGACATCGTAATCCGCGGCCTGAAGGAGGCGCGTGAGGATGGATTCGATGTCCTCCCCGACATACCCCGCCTCGGTGAGGACAGTCGCGTCGACAATGGTAAAGGGAACGCGCAACATCTTGGCGATGGTACGGGCGAGGAGCGTTTTCCCGGTACCCGTGCGCCCGACCATGATGATGTTGGACTTTTCGATTTCGACGTCGTCATGTTCTCCTTTCCGGGAGAGCCGCTTGTAGTGGTTGTAGACGGCCACGGCGAGATACTTTTTGGCCTCGTCCTGCCCGATGACGTACTGGTCGAGGAACTGTTTAACCTCCATCGGTTTTTTTATTTCCGGCTGACCGCTGTTTGCCGGGAAGAAGCTATTTTTTCTTCCTTCCCGGATGATGTCGTGGGCTTGTTCGGCACACTCGTCGCAGATGAAGGCCGATTCCCCGCGAATAAGGAAATCCACTTCCACGCGCGACCGCCCGCAGAAAGAGCAGCAGTCGTCCTGTATCGTTTTTGTTTTACTCATGCGCGTGTTGATTTACTTGATCTCGCGTTCCAGCACGGTATCGATCATGCCGTATTCCCGGGCTTCCCCGGCGGTCATCCAGTAATCGCGGTCGGAATCCTTCTCGACCTTCTCGAGGGGATTCCCGGAGTGATCGGCGACGATCTGGTAGAGTTCCCTCTTGAGCTTAATAATCTCCCTGGCGGTAATTTCGATATCGGAGGCTTGTCCCGATGCCCCGCCGAGAGGCTGGTGGATCATGACCCGCGAGTGCTTCAGCGCGGAGCGTTTTCCCTTCGTGCCGGCAGCCAGGAGGACAGCTCCCATCGAGGCGGCGACGCCCGTGCAGATGGTGGCGACGTTGCATTTCACGTATTGCATCGTGTCGTAAATGCCCAGGCCCGCGTAAACGCCCCCGCCGGGAGTATTCAGGTAGATCTGGATATCCTTGTCCGGGTCGGCCGATTCGAGGAAGAGCAGTTGCGCCATGATAATATTGGCGGCATAATCGTCAATCGGCACGCCCAGGAAGATAATCCGGTCCATCATCAGGCGCGAGAAGACGTCCATCGTGGCGACGTTCAACTGGCGTTCCTCGATAATGGTAGGAGAAATGTAACTGGCGGATACCGACGCGTAACGATTCAAGGTCAAGCTACTTATGCCCGCGTGTTTGACGGCATACTCGTGAAATTCATTTCGTGAAGACATATCTTTTTTTTTGATTTAACCGGCTATAAAGGTATAGCTATTCACGGGAACGGGCGAAGATTTCTTGGAAATTTTTAACCATTACCTTGCCGTCCACGAAAAAGGTGTATTTTTGTGACATTTCATAAACCCAAAACTATGGATATAGATACATTAAAGAAACAGTTTAGAGCGATTTACGAGAAGGAGCCCCAGGGCGTTTATTTCGCCCCGGGACGCGTAAACCTGATTGGCGAGCACATCGATTACAACGGGGGACTGGTATTCCCGTGTGCCTTGAGTTTCGGGACCTACTTGCTGGTTTCCAGGAGGAAGGACAGGAATACGATGTTCACCACGTTGAACTTCGATCACACCGGGACGTTCGACGAGTGCGCCTTTACCAAGAAGCCCGTCACGTGGGAACGCTACCCGCTGGCCGTGATGAAGGAGTTCGTCGACAAGGGATATGATCCCTGGGGGTACGATCTTCTTTTCAACGGGGACGTGCCCGGTGGCGCGGGATTGTCCTCATCGGCCTCGATAGAGCTGGTGACGGCGACCATGCTGAACGACGTGCTCAACGCCGGCATCGACCCAATCGAGCTGGCGAGGATGTCTCAACGGGCGGAAAACGTCTTCGTGGGGATGAACTCCGGCATCATGGACCAGTTCGCCTCGGCGATGGGGAAAACGGGGCACGCCATCGCGCTCGATTGCGCGACGCTCGACTTCGAGTGGATACCGCTGGCGATGGAGGGTTATTCCGTGGTCGTGGCCAACACGAACAAGCATCGCACGCTAACTACCTCGAAGTATAACGAGCGGCGTAGCGAGTGCGAGGAGGCAACGCGCATTCTCGCCGGGGAGATCCCATTGAACGCCCTCTGCGAGCTAACGCCGGAGATTTTCGAGGCACACGCCGGGAAGATTGCCAACGAGACAATCCGTCGACGCGCGCGCCACGCCGTCAACGAGAACGCGCGCGTGAAAGAAGCAATCGTGGCGCTGAAAGGGAACGACCTGCCGCGCTTCGGTCAGCTAATGAACGCCTCGCACCGCTCCCTCAAGGAAGATTACGAGGTGACCGGCATCGAGCTGGACACGTTAGCGGAAGAAGCCCAGAAGCTGGACGGCGTGCTCGGTTCGCGCATGACCGGTGGTGGGTTTGGTGGTTGCACGGTAAGTCTCGTGGCAAACGCGTCCATCCCGTCGTTCATCGCGACGCTTGGCGCGCGTTACAAATCCCTTGTCGGGCTGACTGCCGACTTCTACATCGCGAATGTTGGTGACGGTGCAAGAAAATTAGAATAGCGAACGAATCACAATCAAGTTAATTTAAATCTACTAACTATGTTCAACACGAATTTCACGACGATTGACTACGTCATAGTCGCGCTTTACATGTTCCTTATTATAGGCGCGGGCCTGTGGTTCTCGAGAACAAAGAAAGGCACGCGAAAGACAACCGAGGACTACTTCCTGGCGGGCAGAAACCTACCCTGGTGGGCCATTGGCGCTTCCTTGATCGCAGCCAACATCTCCGCCGAGCAATTCATCGGGATGTCCGGTTCCGGCTTCAAGGTCGGGTTAGCCAT
>JAITJA010000119.1 GCA_031279175.1 Odoribacteraceae bacterium | reverse complement strand
CGATCATGCATGGTCGACGGACGATCATGCATGGTCGACGGACGATCACGCGTGGTCGACGGACGATCATGCATGGTCGACGGACGATCACGCGCGGGTGACGGACGATCACGCGCGGGTGACGTGGGACGCGCGGCAAGTGATTGTTGCTCGCGGCGACTGCACGAGATAAACGCTACCTTTGGCGCGTAAATTTTTCAGGAGAATGACATGAGAGACCAGTTAGCCTTGTTAAGAAAATGTTTGCGGGACGACGTTCCCGCCGTCGTGATCAGCGCGAAAGATATTTGTTCCGTTCCCGTCCTGCGACACTACCTCGATGAGGCTATCTCGCGCGGCTGCGACGAGGAGTTTATCGAGGACTTTCGCGCGGTGCTCAACGGCTTTATCCTTTTCCAGCAGGAGGAGCCTGAGAACGTGAAAGTCCCCGACTTGTAGCCGTTAGTCGACGGGTACGAATCCGACGGCGGTCACCATTTCCTGCCCCGTTGTGGACAAGAGATAATCGATAAATAGTTTTACCCTGTCCGCCGATCGCTCCACGTAATAGTAGTAGAGCGGCCGGACGATGGGGTATTCCCCGCGTTTCGCGGCGGCAATGGAGGGGGCCACGTGGCTTTTTCCCCCGTCGTAGGAGACGCGCAAGGCCTTGACGGTCGCGTTGAGGTAGGCCAGCCCGACGTACCCGATGGCCCCGCGCGTCTGCGCGACGGACTGCATGATGGCGCCGGTGGCCGGCATGCTCATGATCCCGTTCACGTAACTCTTGTCGCGCAGGATGCTTTCCTTGAAGAACTCGTGCGTCCCGGAGGATGTTTCGCGGGCGTACGGGATGATTTTCAGGTCTTCGCCGCCGACCTCTTTCCAGTTCTTGACGCGGCCGGTGAAGATCCCTTCCATCTGCTCCCGCGTCAGCTCGCTCACCGGGTTGGCTGGATGCACGATGACGGCCAGGGCGTCGTGCGCGACGATTACTTCCCTGAGCGTCTCTCCTTTTTCGCGTAATTTCTTTTTCTCGTCGAACTTGATCTCGCGCGAGGACTGCGCCAGGTCTGTCGTTCCCTCGATCAGCGCGGCAATGCCCACGCCGCTCCCGCCGCCGGTGACGGTGACCGTCAGCGATGGATTTACCTTCATGAAGATCTCCGCCGCCCGCTGGGAAAGGGGCAACATCGTGTCAGATCCCTTGATTTTTTGCGCTCCCGCGGGTGAATATATCCCCGCGATGATAATCAATAGTAACATACTCTTTTTCATGTTCCCTGGTTTTATTGGTTCATGACGCGAACGTGACGGGAATATGTTACGGGATCGTTACCTCATCGTTACGCTATCGTGACGGGATTAATATTTCGCGATGGATTGCTTGATTTCCCTGCCGTCGCGCTTCAAGGAGATGGTGTATACCCCGTTCCCGAAGGTGGAGAGGTCGAGGAAACCGGGGGCGAAGGGACGGACGGTGACGATCGCGTCAAGGACTTTCGACCCGTTGGCGTTATAGAGGCAGACGGGGAGCTGCTCGTCGACCTCCTTTCCCATTCGGATGTAGAGGAAATCGGTGACGGGATTGGGGTAGAACTCCACCTCGCGGTCGGTCTCGCGGATCATCACGGCGATCTCGCCGCGGGCGCGCGCTCCTGCCTCGTCGGTGGCAGAGAGTTGCACCCGGCAGAAGCCGTTAGAGAGGGGCTGTAGCGCGAGGCGACCGGCGAGGAGGGAAAGGGCGAGGCGATCGGGTTCCGTGGAGGTGGCGAAGTACGCGAGCGAGTCGCCGTCGGGATCGATGAAATAATCGTCGAGGAGGATCGTCATCTCTTCCCGTCGCTCGAAATAGATTCGCGAGGGGGCCCCTTCCCGCGGCACCGGGGCAGAGTTATCGAGCGTGCTTCCCTCCAGCGCGACGGGGCGGGAGAGGTTGCCGTACTCGTCGACGGCCATGATGACCACGTGGAAGCGGGAGCGCTCGGGGATATCCTCGATAGTATATAATAAGGTGTCTCCGGCGGGGAGGTTATTCTCCAGCGCGGCGCGGCCCACCTCGTCGCCGGGGTTCCCGGGATCGAGATCGTCCAGCGGCGACTGGCTCCAGAAGACGCGGTAGCCCTGCACGGGGAGGTAATGCTGGTCGGTGGTAACGATCCAGTAGAGGTCGACGGAATTCGTGTGCCATGTCGCGTGTATTGCCCCCGGTGCTTCCGGCGCTATTCCCTCGTCCGTCTTGAGCGCGAGGAAGGCGTCGAGTAGTCCCGCGCCGATCTTGCCGTGGTACTTGGCGGCGTTGTACGCCTCTACCGGCCGCGTGGCTTGCAGCAATCTTGCCTTTAGCATGTCGGCGGTAAATCCCGGGGCGGGGCGGCCGAACTTGTCAGCGACGAGGGCGGCGACGCCAGCCACGTGTGGCGCTGCCATGGACGAGCCGGTCCTGTAGCCGTAGCCGTCGGCGATACCGTTGGGGCTGCCGGTGGCGATCGTGCTGAAGATAGCCCCCTCGTCGCGGGAGCCGAACGCGGGCAGGGTGGAGCCTCCCGGCGCCACGAGGTCAACCCACGTCCCGTGGTTGGACGAGGGGGAGACGACATGGTCGGGCATGATGTATGCCACGGCAATGCACGGCTCGTAGGCGGCGGGATAACGCGGCGTCTCGTTGCCTTCATTGCCGGCGGCGCAGACGATAAGGCCTCCTTGCACGGGGCCGACCTGCGACCCGTCAAGGGCAATGCCCGCGTACGCGATGAAGTAGTCCATGGCGACCTGGTAGGAGGCCGAGAGGGTGGCACTACTGAAGCTGCACGAGGCGATGACGGCCCCGTTGTCGGCGGCGTATACCCAGGCCTCGTCGGCCTTCCGCGTCGAGAAGCTGTCGGAGTAAGGATCCCCCGTGGAGTCGGGAACGAAGGTCTGGCAGATCATCAATCGCGCGCCGTTCCCCGCCCCGTTCCCCGCGCCGCTTCCCCCCGCCACGCCGCATCCCCCGGCGCCGTTGTCATTGACGGCGGCGATAATCCCCGCGCAGTGGGTAGCGTGATCCATGGGAATGATCTCGCCCGACCCCCACAACGTGTCGGCGACGTCAAAATAATCGAAGCGCCAGCCGTGGAGATCGTCGACGTAGCCGTTACCATCGTCGTCCACGCCTGGCGCGCCGTCTCGTTCCGCCTCGTTGACCCATATATTGGCGGCGAGATCGGGGTGACGCGCGTCGATCCCCCCGTCAATCACGGCCACGATAACGTCGGGATGCCCCCTGGTCACGCGCCACGCCTGGAAGAGATTAATATCCGCGCCGGGCAGGAAGCCGGGCAAGACGCCGTCATTCTGGTAATGGTGTTGCCGCGGGAGGTCTGGATCGTTGAACGGGTACCCGGCCGGGGGTAGGCCTCGCGTTCGCGCGTCGCCGGGGACGACGGGCCGGCTTTGCTGGCGATAGCGCGGGATCGCCTCGACGACCTCCACGAGGGGAAACGACAAGAGGCCGGGGCGAGCGCGCGTGACGAGGAGCGAGTCGCCGAGGTAGAGATCGTACCAGAGGTGCAGCCCCGCCGCGCGTCGCCGTTCCCGGAATTTCCCGCCGTCCGAGAATACCCGTTCGACACGCGCCACGCCGCTCTCTCGCATGATCCGGTCGAGATCGGCGATACCCGTCTCCACGACGCCCCCCCGCGTGACAACCCGCGGGAGCGTGTCGCGGAATTTCACCCGTACCCACCCGTCGAGGATCTCCCCGTCGGGCACGGGCCCTCCCCCCGGCAGGCCCTCCACCGGCTGCCGCTGGCATCCCAGCAGGAGCGTAACCCATATCAACAGATAATGTCTCATGACGCGAGTCGCTTAAACGCGATAAATGTACGCGATTGAAACGATATTACCTCGTCCCGGGACGAAAATCACCACCCGGCGACACGAGCGCGATGAAGGATTTCACGCCACGAGCGCGACCGCGACCGGGTATCCCGACAAATAAAGCGTGACGGGGCCGGAAAAACCACGCGTTTCTTTGGTATTAACAGTGAAGGCGCTATCTTCGCGGCTCAATTCGTAAACATTAAATCAACGATACCATGAAAAAAGGTCTACATCCAGAGAATTACAGGTTAGTGGTGCTTAAAGACATGTCTAACGGGCAAATAACAATCACGAAATCTACCGCCGCGACAAGAGAACATATCGAAATCGACGGCGTCGAGTACCCGCTGATTAAAATGGAGATATCCAACGCCTCACACCCGTTCTATACCGGTAAGGTCAAGCTGATCGATACCGCCGGACGAGTGGATAAGTTCATGAACCGCTACAAAACACACATGGATAATCGCAAGAAATAATCACCGCGATTGCCCAAGTGAAAAGAGCCGCCCGAGAGAGCGGCTTTTTTGTTGCCCGCGGGGGAATGAACGAGGATCACCACCGGACGCGCGACAACGTTTCGCGCGTGAAATCAACCGTGCCAACGCCAGCAACAAGGACGAGAATCACCCGTACAGGCGACTTTTCTAGTTAGACAGGCAAGAAATCTAATTAGATTTCCCGTCTGTCTAATTAGACAAGTGACTTTTCTAGTTAGACAAGCGACTTGTCTAGTTAGACAAGCAGGAAATCTAATTAGACAAATGACTTGTCTAATTAGACAAATGACTTTTCTAATTAGACAGACGAGAAATCTAATTAGACAAATGACTTGTCTAACTAGACAAGCGACTTGTCTAACTAGACAAACGGGGGAAAACGGGCGAAAAGCGAGCAACCGGCAAGAGCAACGCTATCTCCCAGGGCATAATAGCCCTTTTAGCGCGCGAGGGGCAAAAAAACCTCCCGCGAGGAGATAAATCGGGAGCGAATAGCTATCTTTGAACCGTCTAAAATACATGTACCCTCTAAAATCAAATAATTATGGTTAGCTACAAAGAATTAGGACTGGTCAATACCAGGGAAATGTTCAAGAAAGCAATGGAAGGCAAGTACGCTATTCCCGCTTTCAATTTCAATAACATGGAACAAATGCAGGCAATCATTCAAGCCTGCGTCGAGACGCGGTCTCCGGTCATCTTGCAAGTTTCCAGCGGCGCGCGAGCGTACGCCAACCAGACCCTGCTGCGTTACATGGCGCAAGGGGCCGTCGAGTATGCCAAGGAACTGGGGCTCGACATCCCCGTTTGCCTCCACCTCGACCACGGCGACACGCTCGAGTTGTGCGTCTCGTGCATCGAAACGGGCTTCTCGTCGGTCATGATCGACGGTTCGCACCACTCGTACGAGGAGAACGTGAAGCTGACGCGCGCCGTGGTCGAGTACGCGCACCGGTATGACGTCACCGTCGAGGGCGAGCTGGGCGTGCTCGCCGGGATCGAGGACGACGTGGTCGCCGCCCGAAGCGTCTATACCAGCCCCGATCAAGTAGAAGATTTCTTGAACAAGACAGGCGTCGACTCCCTCGCCATCTCTATCGGCACGTCGCACGGGGCGAACAAGTTCCGGCCCGAGCAATGCACGCGCGACGAGAACGGGGTGCTCGTCCCGCCACCACTCCGCTTCGATATCCTCGAGGAGATCGAACGACGCGTGCCGGGCTTCCCGATCGTGCTGCACGGGGCCTCCTCCGTGCCAAGGGAAAAAGTAGAGTCGATCAATAGTCACGGCGGGAAGCTCGTCGACGCGATCGGCATCCCCGAGGAACAATTGCGGCGCGCGGCCACTTCCGCCGTCTGCAAGATCAATATCGACTCCGACGGGAGGCTCGCCATGACCGCCGCCATCCGGGAAGTGCTCGCGCTTAAACCGGCAGAGTTCGACCCGCGGAAGTATCTCGGGCCAGCGCGAGCAGCCCTCAAGGAGCTGTACAAGCACAAGACCATGCACGTGCTCGGCAGCGCCGACAGGGTGTGATCCAGCGAGAAAGACAATTCAATACAACATTCGAGGGGAGGAAAGAAGGGAAATGAAAAAGGGGACGCCAGGCAAGCGTCCCCTTTCTTCGCGAACGGGTAATTACATGGACGAGACGACGTTCATGTGCTCGACGCGGAGCAAGTCAAAGACGGTCTTCACGGGGGTGAAGGTCGCGAGGGGAACCTCGACGAAGAGCGTGTTCCAGTTGGCCATCGCGCCGTTCCAGAGGCCGGGCAGCTCCTGTACCCGGATCTCCTCTCCCTCGAATGACTTCGCGGTGATGAACCCCTGGCGCTCGTCGATGAAGTCGAGGAGGTTGTACCTCCTTCCCTTGTAATCGCGCGTGCTACATACGATGTCCACCGGGTTAAAGTGGGTCGACGCGAGGAAGATGCCCTTTTGCTCCTTGTCTTTCATGTTCACTTGCGCGCTTTCGACGATCATGAGCCGCTCGCCCCCGTCGCTCGCGGTGACCCAGAAAGGACCGCCGCCCGGCTCGCCCTCGTTCCGCACCATGCCGCACACCCTCAGGGGCCGGTCTAACACGCGCTTCAGGCACTTGACGCGTTCTTTCCGCGTGGCGTCCGGGGAAAGAGCCGGGGGCCTGTGACCGAGATGTTCGCGTATGAAGGCCTCGACCTCGTCCAGCAACGCGGGCGTCACGGCGCGCCTGTCAAGCAGCCGGGCGTAATGAAAAACCTTCTCGCGCGTCTCCAGCAGGAGGCCGCCGAGCGCCTGCTTGTATCTCACGGTAACGTCCTTGTTGCGATCGGGAGTAACGTTGTCGATATTCTTGATGAAAATGATCTCCTCCTTCAAGTCATTCAGGTTATGTATCAACGCGCCGTGTCCGCCGGGCCGGAAGACGATGGTTTGATTCTTGTCCCGCAACAATTGGTTGTCCCTGGCGAGACTTACCGTGTCGGTGTCCCTCCGCTGGATAGAGAACGAGACGTTAAACCGCGTGCCGGTTTCCTTCTCGTATCGCCCGCGGACGCTCTTTAGCAGTGCCTTGAAGCGGCTGGCGTGCTCCCTGGAGACGGTAAAGTGGAGATTGGCCGTTTTCCCGTTATTACAATAGAGGGCCCCCTCGACGAGATGCTCCTCGAAGGCGGTGCGGACGTGCTCCTGGTAGAGATGGAAATCGATGAGGCCCTTTGGCGTGGCGTTGTAGTTCAATCCCTTTTCCGTTAACAAGTACTCCAGGATCTCGATGAACTGGTTTTTCCGGGATAGCTTGTCGATGTCGAGGTGATCCTTGTAAAGCACCTCCCGTAGCCGGCGGAAGAAGGGATATTCGCGAATTTTCTCGAAGAAGAGGAGGGGCGTCCCGGGGCCTTTATCCCGGCGCAGTTGCAGGTACTCGGCGTCGCTCCCGGTGTATGTAGTCATGAAGGTATTCAAGACCTTAAACATTCGGGTAGCCGATCCCGAGGCGGGAACCATCTTTATCATGGAAAGCGAGGGTTGCTTCTCCCGGAAGCGGGAGACGAGGTTGTCGATTTCTTGTTCCGGGAGCTGCTTGATCCCGTTTCCCGTCGCGGCCGTTTCTTTCAACGCGACGTGATCAAAACCGTTGGCGAAGTGTTCGAGTTGTTTATCCACCTGCTCCGGCTTTATGCCGAGGCGTTTGAACTGTCTAAGATCACTCTTCGTGTACATGGTTCAATGTATTAGGGTTATGTAACTATCCGCGAATGTAACTAAAAATACGGGAAGCGTTTCGCCCGGCAGGGGGAACTTTATCATTTACTTAACAAGTTTCCGCGTAGAATTTGTTACATTCGCGATAAAACATAATACTTACATGTTATGAGAACAAGAATATACATCATCGCGTGGGCTACCATGATCCTGGTAAGCGCCTGTTCCTCCACGAGCAATTTTGCGCGCGTGCAGGAGGACGACATCTACTACGTGCCCGGGGAACAATCCCTGTACGCGCAAGAACACGAATTGCAGACGGGACAAACAATCAACACGCGCTCGCTGCCGGATAATCAATATACACCCGTCTATAACAGGGAGAACGAGAATATTACCGGCGTGAACGAGAACGCGCGCGCGATCGGCATGGCGCGCTACGCGACACGACAACAAGTGGAACGCGCCGAGGCCATCAATCCCGGGTCCGTCGAGATCATCCCGGTGCCCGGGGACGACGGCTACTGGATGGGTGGCTTCCACGGCAGCGAGTACGACCTGCAAGAGTGCGTGCGGATCATGAATCGCTACCCGGAAGGCTTCGCGCTCTTCGGCAACGGGTACGAGATCGCGCTGAACCTCTCGTTTAACAGCGACTGGAACGTGTTCACGCTGGACAACCGCTACTGGTGGTTCCCGTCGTCATCGAATATTGACCTCTATTCCAAGTTTCTCTTTGGCGTCTACCCGGATTACGTCATGACGATCTCCTGGAATGACCCGCGCTTCGACTTTTACGCGTTCGATCACTTCTATAACGTCCGCTGGAGATACCGGGGGGCGGGATGGAACATGGGATTCGGGGGATACTGGGGGTACGACAGGTACTGGGGGTACTACGACCCGTGGTATTATAGCTCGTGGTATCACGACCCCTTCTGGCATTACCCGAGACGCCACGACAGGTGGTATCACGATCACTATTACGATAATTATTACCGCGATTACCACGCCGGGGAACGCTCCAATTACGTGTCAAGGCACGTCAACACGGGACGGAGAAACGCTACCTATTATAATAACCGCGCAAGTTATACCACCAACCGGACCGCGACGAGTAGTAGCAGCACCAACCGGACGAACGCGAACGCCCGGACAACTTATAGCCGGGAGAATAACACCAACCGGAACAACAACGCGCGGACGGGTTCTGCCACCAGCACGTACACGCGGAACGCGAACCAGACAACAACCGTCACCCCGGTAAACCAGGGCTCGAGCAGCTCGACAAACGCGCGAAGCAATTACACGAGAACCAACGCGACGCCCGCCAACACGAATAGCTCGAGCAGCTCGACCAACACGCGGAATAACGCGTACCGGCAAAGCAACACCTCGTCGTCAAGCAACAATAGCAGCTCGACGACTACCCGGCAAAGCAACTCCTCCTCGTCATCGAGCAGCAGCAGCTCGTACAGCAGGAGTAGCAGCAGCTCATCCGGCAGCAGCTCATCCGGCTCCAGCAGCTCGTATAGCCGCAGCAGCAGCAGTGGCAGCAGCAGCTCGTCCGGCGGTAGTTCCGGCAGCAGTTCCGGCAGCTCCAGTTCTCGCACGGGAAGACGATAACACCATCACGACATGAACAAGAAATCCCTACTCCTCGTCGCGTGCCTGACTGGCGCGCTTGCTGTCGCGGCACAAGACCCGATAAGCATCATACAATTCTCGCGATTATACCCGTACGGCACCGCCCGTTCCGCCGCCATGGGTGGAGCTTTCGGCGCGCTTGGTGGCGACCTCTCCTCCCTCCACGCGAACCCGGCGGGCGTCGGCGTGTTCCGCAAGTCCGAATTCAACCTTACCCCCTTCCTCGGCCTCGACAGGACAACCTCCGTGGACAAGCGAGGCAAGGCCAGCCTACTGCTCGGCAACGTGGGATTCGTCTTTGATTTCATCGTGCCGCGCGGGAAAGTCAAGGGCGTGAACGTCGCGTTCAACTACGCCAACATGAACAACTTTAACCGGGACGTCCTCCAGTACGGGGGCGTGAACAACACCTCCCTCGT
>JAITJA010000113.1 GCA_031279175.1 Odoribacteraceae bacterium | reverse complement strand
ACCAACCTCACCTTCTCTTATAACAAAAACGAGATTACCAACCTCTTCTCCAACCCGCGAGTAATTGACATGCTGCCCGTGGAAGGATATCCCAGGGAAGGTTACCCGGTACGGGGATTATACTCCATCCCCTTCGTCGGACTGAATAATGAGGGTCTACCGGTACTGCGGAACGAATACGGAATAAACACCGTGGGAGAGGTAAACTTCGAGGAAGTCGATCGCACTGACTTCCTGCACTACGAGGGACCAGTAGATCCCATCTACATTGGCGGGTTTGACAACACCTTTAACTACAAAAACTTCAAGGCAGGCGTCTTCTTCACCTACCAGTTTGGCAGCAAGTTGCGGCTCTACCCCGCTTTCAGCTACCGTTACTCCGACTTGATCGGCATGACGCGGGAATTTGCTGACCGCTGGATGGTACCGGGCGACGAGGAACTTACCCAGGTGCCGGCGTTAGCCACCTCCGAGAACTACAAGGACTATCCTTACCTCCAGCGCGCGTACAACGCGTATAACTACTCCGACGTACGCGTGGCGAAGGGAGATTTCATTCGATTAAAGGACATTTACGTGACCTACACGGTGCCGCGGGCCTGGTTAAAGGAGGTACAACTCTCCTCTCTTTCCGTCCGTGCGGCAGTATCGAACGTCTGTCTGCTCTTATCGGACAAGACGCTAAAGGGACAAGATCCCGAGTTCGTACGTTCCGGTGGAGTAGCTCTCCCCGTGCCGAGGCAGTACACGTTGACGGTAAAACTTGGATTTTAATTTTAATACACGGAAGATATGAAAAAAGACTTTTGGACTGTTTTGTTCGTATGTATCCTCTCCTTGTGCGGGTGTAATGATTTCTTGAACGAGGAACCGGATAACCGTGCCAAGGTGGAAACGGCGAGCGACCTGCAAGAATTGCTGGTGAGCGCGTACCCGCAAGCCACCTACCATTTGATCTGCGAGATGATGTCGGACAACGTGGCCGACCGCGGTTTCAGCTTAGACTGTGTCACCGCCATCACGGATGACGAGATGTATTTCTGGAAAGAGGGAACGGACAGCGATTACGATTCGCCTTTTGCCGTGTGGACGGGCTTCTACGAGGGCATTGCCGCGGCAAACTACGCGCTGCGAATCATTGATAGCAAGCCGGACCAGGAAAATTACCGGGCCATGCGCGGCGAGGCATTACTCTGCCGGGCTTTTGGGCACTTCTTGCTGGTGAACCTCTGGGCCGAGCACTACGACCCCGCGACGGCGGACGTCACGCCGGGAATCCCTTACGTGACGGAACCCGAAACCGTTGCCATCAAGGAATACAAGCGCAATACCGTGGGGGAGGTCTACCGGATGATTGAAGAAGATCTTCGCCGGGGTTTGCAGATGATCGACGATCAGGCCTACACGATGCCGAAGTTCCACTTCACCAGGAGAGCGGCACACGCGTTCGCCACGCGATTCTATACCTACAAGGGAACGGAGTGGGACAAGGTGTTGTATCACTCCCAGCAAGTGGTACCGGAAGACTTCCGGACGGAGATGCGGGACATCCTTGCCTCGCGCGGTTTGACGGCGATGGAGTTTGCCCTGCAATACACCGACCCGGGTCAGACGGCGATCCTCTTGTCGGTTTGCGTCCCCACTTACTACAATGACATTTGGCAACGATGCCCGATCCTCGACTCGCGTTACGTGCTGACCCCGGCGTTGCACACGGAGCTTTTCCCTAACTCCTTACACAACCTGGTAGGGCGTCCGTTGACTTATCGCGTGGAGGGACTTTCCGGTACATCGGCCACCAACATGATGAAATCGTACGGCTACTTCAAGAACGAGACCATCAGCTCTCGTCGGGGGATGTCCTACGTGAACGTACCGATGTTGACGGTAGAAGATGTAGTACTAAACAGGATAGAGGCCTACATCATGCAGGAAGACTTTGACCTCGCGCTACGCGACTTGAATCGCTTCTACTCGACCCGCGTCCGCAATTACGATGAGGCCGAGGACATCGTGGACATGGCCTTTGTCATGGATTTCTACGCCGAGCCGAAGTGGAACGCAAACATCCCGGAGCCGCACTACAAAGATCTCCTGCAGGCAGATCCGCGCAAGCTATACATGATGATGGCCGTGGAAGATTTACGGCGGATGGAATTCATGCAAGAAGGAATGCGTTGGTTTGACATCAAGCGTTTTCACCTTCCCGTCACCCACTGGATACACTGGGAGCGTTCCGAGATCAAATTAGATCGTTACGACCCGCGGCGCATGTTGCAGATCCCGCAAGAGGCACAGAAAGCCGGGGTAACGCCCAATGAGCGTCCTTGACAAGCAAAGAGTATCACCATTAAACGGAAAAAAGATGAGACATTTAAAATACCTGTTAATTGCGGCCTGCGCGGCCTGTTTCATGGCCTGTTCGGACGATGATGATTTTCAAGAAAGCATCTTGGATATCACGTCCGAGCCGCAGACGGCATTAGACGAGTGGATCTGGGATAGATTCACGAAAGAATACAATATACGCGTCATCTACAAGTGGAAGACCTTTGAGGTCACCCCGGAGCTAAACCTCGTCCCCGTGGAAGAGGCGAGAGTTATTCCTTTCATGGATATTATCTGGAAAGTCTGGATGCAGCCATATATCCAATTAGGAGGTGAAGTCTTCTTCAAGGAGACTGCCCCCAAGCAGATTGCCCTCGTGGGGTCCATCGGTTTCATGGAAGCCGGGGTATACCTCCTCGGGGAGGCGGAGAGGGGACGCAGGATCACCATCCTGGGCTTAAATACCCGGCCGATCGACAAGACGCGCGTGGAACAATTCACTCACGACTTCCACCACGAGTACATCCACATCCTGAACCAGCTAAAGAGCTTCCCGCCGGCGTTCGAGGCGATCAGTGCCGGTGATTACACCTCTTCCTGGTCACAGTATTCGCATGTCCAGGCGATGGGCATGGGATTCATCTCCAACTATGCCATGGCGGACGCCAACGAGGACTTCGCCGAGATGGCATCCTACTTCGTCTTCCTGAGTGCGTCCAGTTGGGAGAATCGTTTCCAGGCTACCGGGCAACCGGGATCGGAGGCTTACAATAAGCTAAAAGAGAAAGAGACCATCATGTTGCAATACATGAAAGGCATGTACAACATCGACATGTACGCGTTGAGAAACCTCGTGCAAACTGCAATGGCAAAAGTTATCGCCGAACTTTAAAAAGAAAACCATGAAAAGAGCAATAATTATCACGATGACGAGCCTCGTCACGATCATGACGAGTTGCACGGTCACTACCGATTACCTGTTCGACGAATTGTCGACCCACCGCATCACGCAATACGTCGACGCGTGCGACAAAACCCTAAAGGAATGGTCCGAAGGCTGGAAGATGATATACTACCCCGATACCTCGCAATACGGGGCCTACACCTTACTCCTTGACTTCAATGGGAACGGACGGGTAAAAATGGCGTGGGACGGGGACAAGGACACCACGGAAAGCGCGTACGGGTTCAACACCTCCCAGGGGCCAGTATTATTATTCACCACCTACTCGTTACTCCACAAGTTAGCTGATCCCGACCCGAGTGTCTTCGGTGGCGCCATCGGAATAGGATTCGAGGGAGAATACGAGTTCATCATCCGGGAAGTAACGGAAGAGCGCATCGACCTTGTCACGCGCAAGAAAAAGCGCCCGGTATCCCTTGTCAGGGCATCGCGGGAAGACTGGGAGCGGTTAGACGAGAACCGGGACATCGTGGACAGGTTCGAGGTTGACCGGGAGAGTCCTTTCTACCAGTATATCGAACTTGGTGGTGAGAAAGCCGTCTTCCTATACAGCCAGAAATTGCGCATGGCCTACCTTGCTCACTCGAAAGACGGGCAATCGATCATCTACCGCTTGCCGTGGGAATCCACCCCCACCAGCATTCGTTTTATTCGTCCAGTGACGTTAGGCGGGGTCAGTTTCTCCGAGGTCACGATGACCGCGAGCAAACAGCTACGCATTGTCGGCGTGCCCGGCACCACCGGGACTTTCTCCCGGACGTCGAGCAGCGCGGACCGTTGCGAGTTGCGATTCCCCGGCGCGGTGCAAGATGCCCGGAAGCATGATGGTTACAACCTCGTCGAGCGCGGCGTCGCGTTAGACTACATCACCCCTCCCGGTCACGGGATAGAGTACTTCCGTTTCTACTGGAATCTCGCGGGCTACGCGGGAGGAGAACTCTACACCCGCAACGACCAGGGTATCGCCCTTTGGGGTGGGCTATACATCGCGTACACCACGGATGATGGCATCGGTGACCAGGTCACTTTCGAGAAACACTCCCGGTCGCAATTATCCGGCGCCTTGACCTTTGACATGAACAACTGGTTTAATCTCGTATACTTCCCCGGCACGTTGACAACCTATCTGGCGAACGCGGCCGGTTTCACGATCATTCCTTTCGGGGATCAATTCTACATGGTTCGTAATGCCGACAACCGGCAATGGGCCTTGTACAGTCGTAAAAACATGGTTGAATAATTAAAAGAAAACAGCATGAAAAAAGCATCTCTTATAGGATTCATACTGGCGGGCGGGCTGTTCGTTGGGGCGTGTTCCGACACGGACAACACCCTCGTGAAGTACCTGTCTGACGCCGTGGAAGTCACGGACGCGGAACTTATTCTTCCTTCGTCGGGCAAAAACGTGGAAAGCACGATCATCACCTCCGACAACCCCTGGTCGATCGAGGGTGAAAGCGAGTGGTGCACCATCAGCCCGCGCACGGGTGGGGCGGGAACGACAACCGTGTACTTTACCTTGCTCACCAACGAGGGCTACGACGACCGTAGCGTGACCTTCACGT
Source organism: Odoribacteraceae bacterium (assembly GCA_031279175.1). Classification (GTDB taxonomy): domain Bacteria; phylum Bacteroidota; class Bacteroidia; order Bacteroidales; family Marinifilaceae; genus JAIRKS01. The sequence continues at coordinate 11,041 of JAITJA010000113.1, read as the reverse complement.
TGCACTCCTCCGCGGGTGCACAGGCGTTGACCGTCTACCAGAAAAAGAAAGACGCCATCATCTTCTCGAAAGACCGTTTCGACAACGTCGCGATGGACGGCGGGGAGATAGAAGTCGAGTTACAATCCAACGTGGAATACCGTATAGACATCCCCGCCGAGAACAACTGGATTCAACACCAGGGCAGATCGCGCACGCGCGGCCTGGAAGCGTACAAGGAATCCTTCCGCGTCGGCTCCACGAGCGACTTCAACTCGAGGAAAGGCATCATCATCTTCACCAACCTGGAAAACGAAAAGATGCGAGACACGCTGACCGTCTACCAGGTGCAACGCGACCAGATCATCCTGGAATCCTCCTCCGTCCGCGTCCCGCTCGAGGGAGAAACGATAAAGATCCCCGTGCGTTCCAACATCGCCTACGAGGTCAACACGGCGGAAATCACGTGGGTACACGTGGAGGCAAGTAACCGGGCGGACGAAATCGTCCTTCGTATAGAGGAATCGACAGTAGACCGTTCCGCCGTCATCGCCATCCGGGACAAGAACAACCACGCCCTTTCCTCCTCCTTCACCATCAATCAACAGGAAAAAGAAACCTTGAAATTCGACACGGAAGAAACGAGCGTGCCGAGAGAAGGAGGGAAAATAAAACTCTCCGTCCTGGAAAACCTCGGTGGGAAATACCGGGTAATCATCCCGGAATACGCCCCGTGGATCAAGCTTTCCACTGCCTCGGGCACCCGCGCGCTCACTCCCCACGAAATCTGGCTCGAGATAGAAGAGAACAGCATCGACGACATGGCGCGCGAGGGAAGAGTATTCGCGCAGGGAACGGAGAACACCGACCTCCTCGCCACCTTCGTGATCAAGCAGGCAGGAGGGCGGATGCCGGAGAGCGACGAACGCGTCACGCTCCTCAATCTTGCGGAATCGCTGGGTGGTCTTGGCACGTGGCAGGCGAACTGGCAAAACACCTGGCAGATCACCAGGGAGCTCAGCAAGTGGGACGGCGTGGTAACGGATCCCACGGGACAACACGTCATCGAGCTTTCCATGTCGACACAGGCGGTCGGACAACTCCCGAAAGAAATTGGTGACCTGGCCTACCTCGAGGAGTTGCACCTGGAAGTATCGCCGAACATCTCTGGCGTGCTCCCCCCGCAGATCGCCAACTTGAAAAATCTCCAGAGACTGACGCTACCGGGAACTAAATACGAGGGGCTTATCCCGGAAATCGGCGCCTTGACTGCCTTGAAAAGCCTGAAAATAACGGGTGGGTTCAGCGGAACGCCGGGAGCGCACATGGATGCCATCGGTTGGTTAGAAAACCTGGAATCCCTCACGATCTCTTACGGGAAATACGGCGACGCGATGCCGGAAAACTGGGTAAATCTCAAGAAACTGCAAACGTTGGTATTAAACGACGCCGGCTTTTCGAACATCGATCCCGTGGGAGGAATGACCGCCTTGCGTAACGTGAGCGTGTCGTACATGCCGGAGTTAAAGGGAAGCTTGCCGGAGTCGTTCGGTAACTTGAGAGAGATGCGCGACCTGGAGCTTTACCACTTGGAGATTAGTGGCCTGCCGCAATCCCTGGGCAACTTCGATAAGTTAGAAAGGCTCTACATCTCCTCGACGAACATCGCCACCATCCCCTCCTCCGTTGAAAACCTCAAAGCCTTGCGCGAGCTGACCCTCTCGTACAACCAGCTTGTCGCCTTGCCGGAAGCGCTCTCGGGAATGATCAACCTAAACACGTTAGATATCGCCTCGAACCCGCAACTCGCGGGGGAATTGCCCGTGAACATCGGCAACCTGAACAAGTTGACGAGGATCATGATCCGCAACAATCCCCTCCTCGGCGGGCCTATCCCGGAAAGCATCTCGCGCCTGCAAGGCATCTCCGTCCTGAACATGGACGGGAACGCGTTTACCTCCCTGCCCGAATCTCTCGGGGAGATGGTCAACCTGACGTCAATCTTCCTGCAAGGAAACGACTTCCAGGGAACGATCCCGGAATCCATCGGAAACTTGAAGAAGTTAGAAGCCTTGTATATCAACAGGGCGACGAAAACGCCATACAAGGGACTTATCGGGAGCATCCCGGCGTCGCTTGGTACCATCGAAACACTCAGGTACATTCGACTCGAGAATAACCAGTTGAGCGGGGAAATCCCCGAGACGTTCAGTGGACTGAAAAAACTCCACACGATCTATCTCTCGAACAACGAACTGACGGGATCCTTGCCTGGTTTCTTCGTTTCCCTCCCCGATCTCACCAACTTGTTGCTGGAGAACAACGGCCTCTCCGGGTCTCTCCCCGTCGATTTCCGCGACTTCACCGGCATACAGCAGCTGAACCTCTACAACAACAACCTCGAGGGGACGATACCCGAGGGCTTCCAGGGGAAACAACTCTCCTATAGCGCCTCGAACGCTATCCTCGACTTGAGGATGAACAAGCTGAAAGGGATCATCCCGGAAACCTTCCTCATCAGGACGAGTGAAGACACGGTACACTTCAAGTACCGCGAACAAAAACCCGGCTTCGGCTTCGACAACTAATTAACGCCGCGGGCGGGAGAAAAATCCCGCCCCGGTAATTCAAAAAACACAGTATATCATTCAAAGATTGAAAACATGAAAAACATCGCCTATATGCTTAGCCTTGCCGCGGGCCTCGTGCTCGCCGCCTGTGGTGGTAACGACCCCTTCGAGGAAAAGGACAAAGAGGAAGAGGAAACCGTCGTGTTGAACCCGCCCTCGAACCTGCAAATACATACCGTCACCCACAATAGCGTCATCGTCTACTGGCAGGGAGATTCCACTGCCCTCTTCCATGACGTTTTCGTCTCCGGGGGCGACACCATCCCGGTCGCGAGCACCTCTTGTGGTATCGACGGACTGCAACAGAAAACCACCTACAACTGGTACGTCAGGGCGCGCCGGGGCGGAACGACAACCGCCTTCGTCGCCGGTCCCCCCTTCACGACGGAAGACTACAGCGACGTGATGGCCGCCTGGGAAGGAGAGTGGAACAACAGGGGATGGGATGGATCCATCACCCTCTTCGGAAACGAAGTTCCTTACAGCGACTTCAGCGCCTTCATGCCCGACTCCCTCAACCCGGCAAGAATGGAAGCCATGAACCTCAAGATCGAGGAAACAGAGGACAGTAACCTCGCCATCACCTTCCCCACGTTACCCGTCGCCGGGCCCTTCCCGACGGGGAGAGTGGTCTTCCCCCTCGATGGAGACAGGGCAACCCTCGAGCAAGAGTTGTCGAACACCATACCCTTCGTCCGCGAACCTGTCCCGGTGGCAGATCTGCCCTTCCTGGACGACATGAGCGGCATGAGCGACCTGCTGGCGGAGTACGGTGATATTGCCATCACGGAATTTACCGTCAATCTCACGAAGTTCACCTTTACCCTCGGCCCACCGGCGGCGGACACCATCCCCGCGCTTATCACCATCGACGGCACGGCCAAGATGTCGACGGATGACGCGCTCCTCAACGCGGTGCTCGACCTTCTTCTGCCGAACGATAACCTAAAAATAAAAATCACCACGACCCTCTACAGGAAAGAGGAGTAACCTACTCTCTATCGAGAGAGACTTTTTATCATTTACCAAATTAACACTCTAACACTATGAAAAAAATCTTCAATCTCGTGGCGGCGGCTTTCATCCTGCTGGCCGTTGCTTGCGGTGAGAAAGAGCACACCCCGTTGCTCTCCGTCACCCCTGCTGAATTAACCTTTGGAAGAGAAGGAGGAGAGGCTACCTTTAACGTGGCTTCCGACTCCAAGTGGATCATCTCGAACGGGAAAACTTCCTGGTACGAAAGCGACAATAGCGCCGGCGAAAAAGACGCCACCGTCAAGGTCACCGTCAAGGCCAGCGAGCAAGCTGCCGCCAGGAAAGACACCATCCACCTCACCGCGGGCATCACCTCTGCCTTCGTCGTCGTCAAACAACAGGCCGACTACGAGGACATCAACACCTTCGTCACCGACGCCAACCTCAAGGCCGCGCTCGTCGCCCTCTTCGACAAGGACAAAAACGGGAAAGTCTCCTCTTCCGAGGTCGCCAACGCGAGAGAGGCCGACCTCTCCGGGAAACAAATCGCCAACCTCGCCGGGCTGGAATACCTGCCCGCCCTCGAGGTGTTAAACGTCAGCGGCAACGCGCTCGAGAGCATCGACTTCTCGAAAACGCCGTTCCTCACCTCGCTCAACTGTAGCAATAACTTGTTGACAACACTCAACATCGCCCAGCTACCGGAGCTCACCAGCCTTGACATCAGCGGGAACGACTGGGCGACAAACCGCCTCGACATCTCCGGCAATACCAGCCTCACCAACCTCAACGTTACCGACGCGGGTATTGTCTACATCCAGGTCTGGACGGGTTTCTCGACATCCGGATTCACCGCCGCGCCCGAGGGAGAACTGCGCTTCCGCGGCGCCGCGGAGTCGTTTATCAGCGCCCCGGCCATCGTCAATTTCCTCCAGGCCGACGTCAACGTCCACTCCAGACTGGAGATTACCTCTAACGTCGACTGGACCATCTCCGGCGTGCCTTCATGGTTCACCGTCTCCGTCAACGAGGGACACGACAACGACGTCGCGACGATCACCGTCACCTCCGAAAACGCGACCTACGAGGAGCGTGCCGCCGTCCTCACTATTGCCGGAGACGGACAGACCGCCTCCGTTACCGTCAAGCAAGCCGGGATCCCGCTTCCCCCGCTCGAGGTGAACAAGACGCGCGTCGATCACGCCGCGACGGCAGGAACAGAGACGATCAGCGTCCTCTCCGATAAACAATACACGATCGCGAAGCCCGAAGGCGAGCCCTGGTACTCCTTGAGCGCGACCTCCGGCACCGGCAATACCATTGTCTCCGTCACCTTCCAGGCTAACCCCAACAAGTACGCCCGCCTCGGGTACATCGACGTGATCGAAACCGGTAGCACGACAGGGTTCGACGGCACCAACGTCACCGCCGTCAAGCGACTGCTCGTCCGCCAGGAAGGGAACGTTACCCCCGCGGACGAAGACCTCCTCTCTGACTACGTGCCCGATGAAAAATTCTATACCGCCCTCAAGACATTTAGTGGCATCACCAAGAGCGGCGAGGGTGGCGAGATCACCGTGGGTGACGCGCGCGCCTTCACGGGGAACTTGTCCGGGTCCGGGTTATACAACAAGCAGATTGCCTCGTTCGTTGGCGTCGAGATCTTCGAGAATATCACGCAGTTCGGCCCCGGTACCACGAATTCCAATGCCAACCACAACACGGCAACGGTCCTCGACCTCTCGCGTAACACGAAAATCACGAATCTTACCCTGGGTAGGATGACCGAATTACTCCTGGTAGACTTTTCCCAGTGCACGGACCTCGCGATGTTCACGGCAGAGTACACCTTGCTGGTGGAGCTGGACTGCTCCAACAACACCAAGTTGACGCGCCTTTATTGCATCGGTGGATCTACCGTGAGCGGTGATGCCGATGCCGGACAACTGCGAAAGGTGAACATAACAAGCTGCCTGGAGTTAGCCGAATTGCAACTCGCCTGTCAGAAGTTGACGGAACTGGACATCTCGAATAATGTTAAACTGAAGGGCACCGTTTCCCTGAGGAGAAACTACTTCAAGACGCTGGATTTCTCCCGGCATCCCCTGGTGACGACGATCCACGTGAAGGATAACCGGCTGGAAAGCTTGATCATCCCCACGAGATTGAACGCGACCTCGGACGCCGACATGACCCTCATGATAGGGAACGATAAAGCCGTTGGCACGGACAAGAGCTTTAACATCCTGAGCGAGATCGACGCGTCGCAATGTTACACGATCTACACGATCAACTGGACAGGGCTTGAGAGCTTGACAAAGGTTCTCGTCCCCACCTACCCGCCGCGCGAGCGCCCAACCATAAACTTCCTCCCGACGAAAGACAACCTTCCTGAAGGCGTTGTCCAGGAAATCGCGCCTGCCGCGGTCGAATAAAGATCAGACCATAGTTTCTTTAGCAAATAGACGCGAGGCTGCCCCTTCCCGGGGCAGCTTTTTTTCATGCACTTGCCTGGCGTTACCCGTTCGCGCGACGAGAGCGCGACGAGGACGCGGCGAGTGCCGGGGCGGTACTGCAGGAGCGTTTGCCCGGGTGAAAAGGCCTGCCCGGGCACTTCTTTACTTGAAAATCGCTACATTCGCGGGCGCGTCCTGCTGGCGGGGCGCGAGCAAACTACATGGAATGGAACTTTTAGATCAACTGGTAGACATATTTCTCCACCTGGACGTTCATCTCGACGGCCTGGTACAGCGGTACGACACGTGGGTATACGCGATCCTCTTCGCGGTAATCTTTTGCGAGACGGGCTTGGTAGTCACCCCCTTCTTGCCGGGTGATTCGTTACTCTTCGTGGCTGGCGCGTTGGCAGCCACGACGAGAGCCCTGGACGTGCACGCGCTGGTACTGCTCCTCTCCGGGGCGGCCATCCTGGGTGACGCCGCGAACTACACGATCGGGCTTTGCTTTGGCCGGAAGCTCTTCCGCGACCCCACCTCGAGGATCTTCCGGCAGAGTTACCTCGACAAAACCCATGCTTTCTACGAGCGGCATGGTGGCAAGACCATCATCCTGGCTCGTTTCGTGCCGATAGTTCGCACGTTCGCCCCGTTCGTCGCGGGGATGGGGCGGATGACCTACCGTCGTTTCGCCGTCTTCAACGTTGCTGGCGGGTGCGCGTGGTGCGCGTTATTCCTCTATGCCGGTTTTCTTTTCGGCGAGCTACCCTTCGTGAAGAGCAACCTGCAATTCTTAATGATAGCAATCATCCTGATCTCGGTCATCCCCGTGCTCGTCGAGGTAGCGCGCGGGTGGCGGGGCAAGGGCAAAACCGTTTAAACCCATTAAATCCCATCACATGGCGTATTTTTTCAAAGAGGCCGCCCTGGAATATCACGCGCAGGGCAAGCCGGGGAAAATAGAGGTCGTCCCCACGAAACCCTATTCCACGCAGGCCGATCTCTCGCTCGCGTACTCCCCCGGGGTTGCCGAGCCATGCCTCGCGATCGAGGCGAACGCGGCAGACGCTTACAAGTACACCGCGAAAGGCAACCTCGTGGCCGTGATCTCGAACGGGACGGCGGTGCTCGGGCTCGGCAACATCGGCGCGCTCGCCGGGAAGCCCGTCATGGAGGGGAAAGGACTCCTTTTCAAGGTCTTCGCGGACATTGACGTCTTCGACGTGGAGGTCGACACGACAGACATTGACAAGTTCGTGGAAACCGTCAAGCTGATTGCCCCCACCTTTGGCGGGATCAACCTGGAAGACATCAAGGCGCCGGAGTGCTTCGAGATCGAGGAACGCCTCAAGCGCGAGTTACAGATCCCCGTCATGCACGACGACCAGCATGGCACGGCCATCATCTCCTCGGCGGCACTGCTGAACGCGCTCGAGATCGCCGGCAAGCGGATCGACGAGGTAAAAGTCGTCGTCAACGGCGCGGGCGCGTCGGCAATTGCCTGCATGAAGCTATACATGCAGCTTGGCGTTCGCCGCGAGAACGTCGTCGCGTGCGACAGCAAGGGCGTCATCCGCGCCGACCGCGCCGACCTGAACGCGTCGAAAAAAGAGTTCGCCACCACCCGCGACCTACATTCCCTTGCCGACGCCCTTGCCGGCGCCGACGTCTTCCTTGGCCTCTCGAAGGCAGACGTCTTGACCCCGGGGATGATCCGCTCGATGGCCGGGACGCCCATCGTCTTCGCGCTGGCCAACCCGAACCCGGAGATCGCGTATGACCTGGCCATTGCCGCCCGCCCGGACATCATCTTCGCCACGGGACGGAGCGATTACCCGAACCAGGTCAATAACGTGCTCGGCTTCCCCTACATCTTCCGGGGAGCGCTTGACGCGCGGGCTACCTGCATCAACGAGGCCATGAAAGTGGCCGCCGTCAAGGCACTGGCGGCGCTGGCCAAAGAACCCGTGCCGGACACGGTCATGGCCGCGTATAATAAAGAGAAGATCGCGTTCGGCGTCGACTACCTGATCCCGAAGCCGATGGACCCGAGATTAATCACCGCCGTTGCCGTTGCCGTCGCGCGGGCAGCCATCGAGTCGGGAGTTGCCCGGCAAGAGATTGCCGACTGGGACGCGTACGCCTACGGCCTCGAGGCGCGCATGGGACTAAACAACTCGCTGATCCGCGACATCCGTTCGCGGGCAAGGAAGTCGCCGGGACGAATCGTCTTCTCCGCCGGGGAAAACGCGCGGGTACTGCAAGCCGCCCGCGAGCTGGTATACCTGGGCGTCGCGCACCCCGTGCTGGTCGGTAACGCCGACAACATCGCCCGTCTCATGCAAGAAAACCGCGTCGACGGGCAGGGAATCACCGTCATCGACCCCTGGAGCGACGACGAGGCCATGCGACGGGAACGTTACGCGCACCTCTTCCTCGAGAAAATGCAGCGCAAGGGCGTCACCCTCGGCGACGCTTACGAAAAGATGAAAACGCGCGACTACTTCTCCCTCATGATGGTGGAAAGCGGTGACGCCGACGGCTGCATCCTCCATCACGCCAACAATTACCAGGACGCGTTGCGCCCCACCCTGCAAATCATCGGGACGAACAACCGGGAAGGGCACGTCGCCGGCATGTACATCATGTTGAACAAAAAAGGCCCGATGTTCCTCGCCGACGTGCTGGTAAACGCGAGCCCCACCGCCGAGACCATCGCCCGCACCACCCTGCTCGTCGCCGACGCCGTCAAGAAATTGAACATCGAACCGAAAATCGCCCTCCTCTCCTTCTCGAATTTCGGGACAACGCCCGCCGGAAGCCCCGCGAGAGTGGCCCGCGCCGCGGAAATCCTACACGAAACGCGCCCCGAGCTGCTCGTCGACGGGGAAATGCAGGCCAACATGGCCCTGGACGGGAAACAACGCTTCAGCAAATTCCCCTTCAACAAGCTAGGGGACGAGCGCGCGAACACTTTCATCTTCCCCTGCCTGAACTCCGGCGACATCCTGGGCAACTTCTTCAAGGAGCTGGGAGAATCGGAGGCCGCGGGACCCGTCCTGCTCGGCCTTTCCAGGCCCGTGCACGTCATGCCGGAGGAGGCTTCCGCCCGCGACCTGGTCAACATCGCCGCCATCGCGACGATCGCCGCCAGGGATAACCATTAACACCGCGAATCATGGAAGGAAACATGTACTACTGGATCGGCTTCCTGGCCTTCGTGCTGGTCATGCTACTGTTAGACCTGGGCGTCTTTCACAAGAAAAACGAGGAGATGAAAATAAAACCGGCCCTCGCCTGGAGTCTCTTCTGGATCACGCTCGCGTTACTCTTCAACGTGCTCGTCTACCTCTCCTCCGGCAGCGAGAAGGCGCTGGAATTCTTCACCGCCTACCTCCTCGAGAAATCGCTGAGCGTGGACAACCTCTTCGTCTTCATCATGATCTTCGGGTACTTCGCGATACAGCCCCGCCACCAGCACCGGATACTTTTCTGGGGCGTCTTCGGGGCATTGATCACCCGCGCCCTCTTCATCTTCGCCGGCGTGGCGCTGATCACCAGCTTCGAGTGGATCATGTACATCTTCGGGGCATTCCTCGTCTACTCCGGCCTGGGCATGTCGCGAAAAAAAGAGGGAAACACCAGCTTCCAGCCCGACAAGAACATCATCATTCGCCTCTTCAGGAAAATCATGCCCGTCGCGCCAGATAACCCGGGCGCCAGGTTCTTCACCCGCGTCAACGGGAAGGTGCACGCGACGACCTTCTTCATCACCTTGCTCTTCATCGAGATCTCCGACCTGATTTTCGCCGTCGACTCGATCCCCGCCGTGCTCTCCGTCTCGAGCGACACCTTCATCGTCTTTACCTCGAACATCTTCGCGATCCTCGGCTTGCGCTCGCTATACTTCGCGCTGAACGGCGTCATGCGCTATTTCTATTACCTGGGCCACGCGCTCGCCGGGATCCTCTCGTTCATCGGATTCAAGATGTGCGCGAACGAGCTGGCGCGCGATCTCTCCTCCTCCTTTCACGTCTCGAACCTGGTCTCCCTCGGCGTGATCATCGCCTTGCTTTCCGCCGCCATCCTCGCGTCGCTCTGGAAGAAACGGGGAGGGGAAAAACGAGAATAACCCCCTCCCGCCGCGCGCGATCCCTCCCGTTTTACTACATTTGGGATGTTGAACTTAACCGCGAATAACGATGGAACCGGATTATAACGACGAACGCGTCCTGGCAACAAGATTGAAACAGGGGAGCGCGAGCGCTTTCGATTATTTCTTCCGCACGCGACACGAACGAGCGTGCCGGTTCGCCGTCGCGATCGTGAACGATACCGCCGCCGCGGAGGATATCGTGCAGGAGGTCTTCTCCGCCATCTGGACGCGCGCGCGATGGCTCGACGAGCGGAAACCTGTCGATAATTATCTCTTTATCTCCGTCCGGAACGCGTGCCTGAATTACTTGCGAGACAAGAAACCGCGCGCGGAAATCGACGAGGCCGCGCGGGAAGAGTCCCCGGACGAATCGCCGGACGATGACCCGAGGATCGAACGCGCGAGACGCGCGATTGAACGCCTCCCGTCGCGATGTAAACTCATCTTCAAGCTGGTCGTCTGGGAGGAAATGTCGTATCGCGACGTGGCAAACAGGCTGGATCTCTCCCTGAATACCGTGAAAACGCAAATCAAGATCGCTTACAGGACGCTCCGCGAGGAACTCTCCCGGTTCAAGTGAAAAGAACGAAAGGAACCCCGTCCCCGCCGGGAAATAACCGGGAAATAACGGGAAAATCACGCCAAACAGGAAAAAAAGCACCGTCCGCGGCCGCCGCGATGCCCTCCGCGGCCGCCGCGATGCCGTCCGCGGCCGCCGCGGAGCCGTCCGCGGCCGCCGCGGTTGCCTCCGCGGCCGCCGCGGTCCCACCAATCACCGTGAAACACGCGCCAATCACCGTGAAACACGCGCCAATCACCGTGAAACACGCACCAATCACCGTGAA
>JAITJA010000072.1 GCA_031279175.1 Odoribacteraceae bacterium | reverse complement strand
ACTGCGAGTGAAAGGCGTACGCGGTAGCCCGGTCGAGATCGGGCGCGTTCAAGTTCTCGTACTTGACCTCCTGCGCGAAGCCATTCCCGGACATGTTTATGCCGTAGATGCACCGTTTCCCGGTGTTCTCCTTCAGGATCGCGTATACCAGTCCGCCGGAATAGCGCGTGCTCTCCATGTGTACCAGTTCCATGCCCGTCTGGAAGCTGAACAGCGCGCCCGGCGGGTCGGCGAGCGGTGATAGCACCCGCCTTGCTTGTTCACTTTGTCCGCGACTCCAACCGACGAAGCGCTTGTTATCGATGTCATAGAAGAGCGCGGTGCTCCCGTTGCCGGGCCTGGCCTTGCTGAAACCGGCGAAGGGGGCGACGCGGTATGTCGGTGTTCCCTGCACCACCGGGGTGTTGATCGGGCTTTCGAACGCGTCTCCCCCCATCCCGTGGAACTGCCCGTAGAGGTTGCCCGCGTCCGAGATCGCGAAGATGGCCATCGGGCCGAGGAAGTCGTCGAGACCGACAAGGGGGAAGTATTTCACGATATACTCGTCCGCTGGTGGTGGCACGATGAAATCCCATTTCCGGATCTCGCGTTCCTCGCTGGTCTCGAAGGAGGTCCAGTTGAGCAAGTAGCCGCCCTCGCGGGATAGCAGGTAGATGATGGTCCCGATCCCGGAGCGGTAAGTCGGGGAGAAGCCGATGGCGGTAGCGCGATGTATTTCCGGGAGGCCGAGGGGCTTCATCACGTCTCTCGCGAGGAGGACGCTATCGGCGACGCGGGCGATCATGTCGAGACGCGCCCGTTCGTCGATCTCGTTACAGAGCACCATGTATCCCTCGTAGAGAGGAGAGATCACCTTGAGCGTGAAGTTGGCGGACGCGGCGAGGCCGGTGCGGTTATCGGTGACGACGAACCAGCAGGGGTAGGTTCCGACGCGGAAGTTAGCCATCGTGTCGAGTGTCATCACGCGGGCCATCGTGTCATTCTTCCCGGTCATGTAGACGAAAGAGAAGTTCGGGTCATCGCCCCGGATCTCCCCCTCGACATCGGAGGTGATGACGGGACGGACGACGAGTCGTTCGGCACTACCGAAGACCTCGATGGTTCCCGGGATACCCGTTATATCCAGGTGCGCGGCGGGGTGATAATCGTAATTGCCCTTGTCCTCGAGGCAGGCGACGAGGAGGGGGATCAGGAGAAGCGAGCGTGTACTGTTTTTCATGTTCACGTGGATTAAAAGTTATTCGTGCGCGGAGTAGTCGACGAGGTAAGTGCCGGCGAGTTGCATGAACGATCCGTCGTCCTCCCGCTCGGGCGTCCCGGCATCGGCGAGCGCCTGGAGTTTTTTCTGCACCAGCACGGAGGCGTACGCGAGCCGTCCCATCGCGATCTTGGAGACGGGCAGGCTGAACGTGACCCAGTCGGCGTCGCTCCAACCGAGGGTAGCGTTCACGAAGGCGTACTTGCGCGCGCTCCACGCGCCGAAATAGTCCGGGGGGATACCGTACTCGGGCATTCCGGCGCAGAAGATATTCCAGTACATGGGTTCGGTGTAGAACTCGTTCGCGGCGATGATGAAGCGAGTAGCGTCGACGGGATTCCCGGTGACGGTATAGAGATTCGTGCTCTCGCGCGTTTCGAAATAGATCTTGAAATGTTCATTCTCCTCTATCTTGAAGGCGATGGTAACTTCCCGTTGCTTCAGGTCGGGCGCGCGGAGGACGCGTACCTCCAGCGCGGCGTCGCTCTTCCCCGCCTGCACGACGACAGTAGAGAGATCGACCTCGTAATGCACGCCGCGCGTGGCGGTAGTCCGTTGCTCGTCGACGCTCACGTTGACGGGGCGGGGATAATCCCGCGCGTGGCCGAGGGTGGCGACGGGAATCTTGACGAGATGCTCCGTGATATCCTGCATGGAGTGATCGAGCGGCGTCATCGGGATACCGTAATCGAGGAAATCGAAATACTCGGCATAGATGGCGGCCATATCGACATCCAATCGCCCGAAGGAGATCGAGATGCTATCCTGGTAATATTCCCGGCCCCCGGAGTCGCGGTTACCGTGAAAGAAATAGACTCCCGCGTCTTCCCTGTCGAAGCGGTTGACCTCCTCGGTACAAGTGACGAGTAGCGGGATAGCGAGTAATAACAGTCGCGCGTGTTTCATATCCTTGTTGTTTATAGTTACCTGTTCTCGATCTCGCTCGCGGGCAATGGCAGCACGCGCGCGGCGGGCGCGTTCTCGACGGGCGTCGCGCCGGCCCCGTTCTCGGCGGAGGGGATCGCGGCGTCGAGTCGCTTGTACAGGAAGAATGCCTGTCCTTCCCCGTAAAACTCGCGCAGGTACTCGACGCGGAGCCGCGTCAGGACGTCGCCCGCGGTAGAAGCATCGAGTGCCGGTAGTCCCCGGCGCGCTCTCGCCTGGTTGAGCCACGCGTACCCGTCGGTGGGGTTGGCCTCGCACTCGGCGGCGATATAGTAGACCTCCTGCACGCGGAGGAGAGCGGCGAGGGTGGCGTGGAAATACTCCGAGTCGGGATCGTTCGCGTCTGGTCGGGCGATGGCCTTGAACTTGGTGAAGACGTGTCCGGTGACGCCGACGCTGGTAGACTGTTGCCATTGCGACTGGAAGCGGTAGTCCTGCGTCTCGCCGTTGAAGAGGCTACCGTCGATGAAGCCTTGTCGCGGGTGCAAGAGATTCGTGCCGGCGTTCTCCGGGTCGAAGTAGCGGGTATAGATCGCGGCGCGATCCTTCTTGTAGATACCGAACAGCACTTCCGTCGAGAACACGCGGTCGGGATTGACCTGGTTAGCGAGCAAGGTACTGGGATCTACCGGCGGGAAGTGTCCTCGCGCGACGGGATCGTCCAGCAGCACCCGCGCGGTGGCGAGCGCGTTGACCTTATCCCCGGCGTACAGGCGTACCCTCGCCTCGAGCGCGAGCGCGGCGTAATAGTTCAGGCGCAGCTGGCGGTAACGCGCGCGCGCCGGTTCGCCGGGAGAGGCCATCGGGCCGTCAGTAATCACGGGATCGTCGGCAAGCAACTGTCGGGCAGCCGTCAGGTCGCGCAAGATTCTCCCGACGACCGTGTCCGCGGGCAGGAGCGGCAGCGCGGTAACGCTTGCCGACTCGTTATACGGGATAGAGAGTGCCGACGGATTCTCGCGATATACCGGCCCGAAAAGGCGCAGCATGTCAAAGTGCAGGAAGGCGCGCGCGGCGAGCATCTCCCCGCGGAGCAGTTTCGCCTCGGCGGCAGAGAGAACCCCCTGTTGCCTGTCGACATTCTCGATAAGCTCGTTACAGTTCAGGACGAGGAGATACGCCATGTTCCACGTCTCCTCGATGGCCACGGCCACGGGCGCGTCGCTATAATTAAACGCGTCCAGGGAGCGGAAATAAGTATTCGCCTCGACGACCGCGTGTCTCTTGCCGAGGAGATCGATCATCTCGTACGAGAGCGCCTTGCCGTGCAGTGGATCCGAGGCGATGCCGTTATAGACGCCGTTTGCCGCGGTATAGAAACCCTCCTTGTTCGCGAAGAGTTGTTCTCGCGTCTGCTTATCCCTGGGCACGACGTCGAGGAAATCGCTACAGCCGGTGGCGACGAGCATAACGAGCGCGTAGTATACAGTCTTCATGATATTGCTTTTAGAAATTAAACGATAATCCCGCTTCCACGTCGCGGGCGAAGGGATAGTCGATGCCGCGTTCCGCCCGCGTGGAAGAGGCGCGGAAGAGGTCGCGGGCGGAGATCTGGAACTTCAAGTTGCCGAGTCCCGCGCGCCTGATCCAGCCGTCGGTAAACTCGTAGCTCGCGTTAAACGACTCGAAGACGAGGAGATTCTCCCGTTGCACGAAGCGCGAGGAGATCGGCGTCTCGACGGCGTTGGCAATATCCTTGAACGGGACGACGTCCCCCGGCTGTTGCCAGCGATCGCGTAGCGCGCGCCGGTCCTGGTTCTTGATCAGGTCGCTCGTCCGGATATTCTCCACCTTTTGATAGAGGGCGGTATTAAACAGCTCCGCACCGATCCGGTAGCGGAAGTTCACCGACACCGACAGCCCGCGCCACGCGAGGGAAGAGCCGATCACCCCTTCGAGATCGGGGCGCGTGTTCCCGCATACCACCTCGTCATCGTAAGAAAAGTCATAGGTCAGGTTACCCTCCTTGTCGACAAACAACTCCTTCCCGTTCGACGGGTCGATACCGGCGGAGCGCACGGCCCATATATCATTCGGGTCCGCGCCGTCGTGATAGCGCGTGGTATTCTCCCCGCGTCCGTTCCGGTTAAAAGTCGCGAGCTGGTTACCGATCTTGTCGACGCGCGCGGATTGAGTCCGGGCGTTCACTCGCGCTTGCCACGCGAGGCGGTTATTGACATCGCGCAAGAGATAGCACGAGGCATTCAGCGTCCATCCCGTTGACGTTTGTTCACCGGCATTCGCGAGATAAGAGGGCACGCCGGAAGAGCGCGGCATGTTGACGCGTATCAGCAGTGGGTTAGTCACCTTGTGGAAATAGTCTATAGTCAGCGACAGGCGCTTGTCCAGCAGCGTCGCGTCGATACCTACATTCTTGTCGATCGTTGTTTGCCACTTCAGGTCGGGATTCCCCACCTGATCGAGCAGCGCGCCCAGCCCGAAGTAGTTCGCGCTCCCGTGCTGGAAGGCGTACGTGACGAGTGTCTGTGCCGACTCGAAACTCTGGTTACCGGGATTACCGACAGAGGCGCGCAACTTCAGCAGGTCGACGCGCGCGGGGGCCCACTTCTCGTGGTGGATATTCCATCCCAGCCCGACGGACCACGTGGTGTTATACTTGCGCGTCGCGCCGAAGAGTGACGACCCCCCGGCGCGGAGGCTGACGTCCATCAGGTAGCGGTCGTCGAGGGCGTACCCGGCATTGAAATACCCGTTGACGGAGCGCGATATCGCCTCGCGATAAGTCGGCTTCCCGTCCTCCGGGTATCCGTTCGCGAAAGAGGGATACGTGAAGTCGCCCCCCTGGAATCCCTCCGCGGAGTAGCCTTGCACGAGCGTCTCGCTGCTGAAGAGATTACCGCCGGCCACGAAATTCAGGCGGTGGCGTTCAGTGACACGCGCGTGAGTGATGCTGGCTTCTCCCTCGTAACGGGTATGGCGCGTGTCGAGCGCGAAGAACTCGCCCCGCCGGAGCACGCTCGCGTTCTCGTAGCGCGTATCCTCGTTCGAGTAGAACTGTTCGCTGTCACCCTCCTCGCGGGCCACGCCGACGCGCGCGCGCGCTTTCCACGCGCGGGATGGCGTCCACTCGGCCGTGAAGTAATTATTGAGGGAGAGGGAAGAGCCCTTGTCGCGGCTATTGAGGTGATCATTCCACAGCGGGTTTGGCGCTTGCACGTGGTCATTATTCTCCAGCCACTTGTTGACTTGCCCCTCCTCGTCGCGTTTCGCGTAGTAGGGATTGGCCTCGGCGTACTCGCGGAAGGAGACCACCGGGTTGCCCAGCGCGGTGCGCGTGACGGAGAACTTGTTAGAGAACTGGAACGACGCGACGCGGTACACCAGGTCGATATGCCCGCCCAGCACCTCGCGGAAGGAGCGTTTCATCACTCCCGTCACGCCCCCGTAGCTGCCGCCCAACCCGAAGAGGAAGTGCCCCTCGCCACCCGAGAGGTAGAGCGAGTGTTTCTGGTTGACCCCCACGCGCGACGGTTCCGCGAGCCAGTAGGTGTCAATGCCTTCGCGCACGGCGCGCAGTCTCTCCTGGTAGAGCGCGTGCATCTCTTGCCGGTACGCGTACGAGTGGGTGGCGTCATTATAATCGTATTTCCCGGCCAGCACCTCGAACTCGAGTTTCTCCGCCGCGTTCATCAGGTTATAGCTCGAGAGGTCGGGGATCGCGATGTTAAGGCTACCGGTATAGCTCACTTGCAGCTCCCCCGCTTCCGGTTTTATTGTCTCGACCACCACCACGCCGTTGGCTGCCTTCGAACCGTATATGGCCGTGGACGCCGCGTCCTTGAGGATCGTGATCGAGGCGACGCGGTTAATGTCGAGGTCATTGATCACCGTCGCCGTCGACTCGAAGCCGTCGAGGATGAACAGGGGTTGATTCGGG